>CAZTLT010000028.1:0-10989 GCA_964614615.1 uncultured Aquiluna sp.
TCAGGTACTTGACAAGGGTTTATGTACTGCCCGGAAGAGGACCCCATCGCATCCGCAAAGACCGTCAAGCCACCTTCAGATAAGGCCAAAGCAAAGTCTGCGCCAGTCAAGGTGCCGCTGAAGCCTGCGGTGAGAGACGCAAAGAACAAAGTAGTTCAGCAAGATGCGAAGGTGGCCAGCAAGAAGAAACCTGCGGCCCCAAAGCCGACTGTTTCTAAGCCTGCTCAGAAGGCTGCAGCTAAATCGACTCAACAGGCCAAAGAGAAAAAATCCGCTAGCCCCATCAAGCCAGTCAAGCCTTCTAAAGCTGAGAAATCAGTCAAGCCAGTCAAGCCAACCAAGACTTCTAAAGCGGTCAAACCGACTGTTAAACCTGCCGCTAAACCCAGCAAGCCGGCCACTGCAAAGACAGATGCAAAAAAACTGCAACCAAAGGCAAAGGCTAAGGCTAAGGCAGGTGTCAAAGCTGCTGTTGAGCAAAAAGCACCAACTAAATCTCAGAAAGCGAAAGTCAAGTCAACATCCAAGAACGCAACTCCTGCTAAGCCAGCCAAATTGGTGAAGGGCAAAGCTGCCAAGTCTGCTAAACAAATCGCTCCTGCTAAACCTTTGAAGGGCAAGCAACTACCAGTAAAGAAAACTGCTGGTGTTCCAGAAAAGCAAGCAGGCATCAAGTCGAAAGCCAAAGGCGCTAAGCCAGCTTCTGCCGAACTAGAGGATGACGAAGACGAGGAGATTGATCCAGAAGAGGATCTGACCTCGGTTGAAGAGATTGTCGCAGAAGCACAAGAGGCTGTCGATCTAACTGCGGATGAGGAGGAGGAGCCTGAGAACGCCAAGCCTCAGCTACCTTCCGATCTAATAGTTATCAGCGATGACGATGACGACATTCCGGTTCAGAATCTGACCATCAGCGGAGCTACCGCCGATCCAGTAAAGGATTATCTAAAGCAAATAGGTAAGGTCGCGCTTCTGAACGCTGAGCTCGAGGTGGAGCTTGCAAAAAGAATTGAGGCCGGTCTATTTGCTGAAGAAAAGCTAGCGACTGCAAAAAAGCTTTCGCCATCCGAGCGTAGAGACCTGAACTGGGTTGTCAAAGATGGACAAAGGGCCAAGAGCCACCTCCTGGAGGCCAACTTGCGATTGGTTGTGTCTTTGGCAAAGCGTTACACCGGACGTGGAATGCAGTTCCTAGATTTGATTCAAGAGGGAAATCTAGGTCTGATTCGCGCTGTAGAAAAATTTGACTACACCAAGGGCTACAAGTTTTCCACCTACGCGACTTGGTGGATTCGTCAGGCAATCACCAGGGCAATGGCTGACCAGGCGAGAACAATTCGTATTCCAGTTCACATGGTTGAGGTAATCAACAAACTAGCTAGGGTTCAACGTCAACTCCTTCAAGACTTGGGAAGAGAACCAACGCCAGAGGAGCTCGCGGCTGAACTAGACATGACCCCTGAAAAGGTTGTTGAGGTTCAGAAGTATGGTCGCGAGCCAATCTCTCTTTCCACACCGCTTGGCGAGGATGGAGACAGCGAGTTTGGCGATCTCATCGAGGACACAGAGGCGGTCGTTCCAGCGGACGCTGTCGGTTTTTCAATGTTGCAGCAGGAACTAGAGCGAGTACTTGACAGTTTGCACCCTCGTGAGGCCGGAGTAATTAGATCTCGCTTCGGACTTGGTGATGGCGTGCAGATGACTTTGGATCAGATTGGTGAAAAGTTTGGCGTCACTAGAGAGCGAATTCGTCAAATTGAGTCGAAGACCATGTCTAAGCTACGACACCCATCGCGCTCTCAGCTACTCCGAGACTACTTGGATAACTAAATGAACTACTCCCTAGCCGTGGCGGTGGGAAGAACCGTTAGGTTTTTGCTTCGCAGGGTTAGGCGAGGAGGCGGATCAGCTTTTCCAGGGTTGCTTGTTTCAAAGCTTGCCCCTTCTTTCTTGGCCGATGCTCTGAGGTCTTTGCCACTTGGCTTTGTAATCATTAGTGGAAGTGCCGGTAAATCTTCGACCACTCACATGCTCGTTACTCTTCTGAGAGAACACGGGGTCAAGGTCTTTACTAATTCCTCAACCGCCAACATCCAACAGGGTTTGCTTTCAGCGGTGCTTACTCAATGTGACTGGTCAGGCAAACTCAGCCAAGACATTGCGGTCCTAGAAGTTGATGAGGGGCACATTGCGCCACTTCTTGAGCTAAAGCCTGAGCTGCTTGTTCTTACAAACGTTCTGAGTGATCAATTAGACCGTTTTGTTGACCCCGCCAGAGTAATCGAGAGACTGGGACAGGCGGCTGCGGTTGTTCCAAAAGTGGTCATCAATGCTGATGACCCAAATCTCAACCAACTTAAGTTTTTAGGTAGCCCAATTGCTGTTGGCCTATCCTCGACTCTTCGAAAGCGCAAAGATGCACCAAAGTATGCATTCAACTTCAAGAAACCGACTGAGTACTCCCGAAGCGTGCAGGTCTTTGCCAGATCGGGCTATGAGTTGAAATTTGGAAAGTTGCACTTTTCAACTAGTGCTTCAAACTCCCAGCACGCCTTGAATGATGCACTTGCCCTTGCCGCAGCCGATCAGCTGATTGATCTAAAACCTGAAGTCGTAAGTCAGTGTCTTCAGAGCAAGCAACGAGTTTTCGCGAGGAACGAAAAGGTCGTTTTGGCAGGACGGGAGGTCAATCTCAGACTTGTCCAAAATCCAACCAGCTTCCAGCTAAACCTTGATGAACTAACTGGAAACGAAAAGCCACTCATGCTCATGGCGGGTTCTGATATTCACGACCCGAGCTGGCTATGGACTGTAAATTTCGACAAGCTCAAGGCGGTTAATGTCATTGGTGGCTCAAACGCAGCCGAACTAGCACTTCGTCTTCATTTTGCTGGCGTAAGTGTTGAAAATGTGATTGAGGATCCCGCGGCCGCAGCTGATTTCTTTTTGACTCTCCCAGGTTCAAAGCCAACCATATTGTTTAGTGCGGACGCTATGCGGCGCACTCGCCGTCACTTGGGGTTAGCCAAATGATCAATCTGTATTCGTTCGAACCCTTTTATTTCAATAACAACGGAGACCAGGGCAACCTCGAGGTTATAACCAATCAACTTCGACAGCAGGGAATCAAATTCAAGATGACAACTGCGATTTCGGATGCAGACTTTGTTCTGATCGGAGATTGCTCACAGGCCGTGTTAGAGCAATGCTCAAAATCGCTTGCCAAGCTAAGGAAGACAATTGCCAATCGTCATGCCAAGGGTTTAGCAACTTTGTTGGTTGGTTCCGCCTATGAATTTTTCGCATCAGACCTAGGTCTAGTGAGCGAACCAGTAGCTCGTGAAAGCAAATTCGTCACCACCAGTGAGGGTTATTTTGGCTACCGCAATAGCGAAAGTGACTTGCCAGTTTGTTTTGTTGAGGGGGCCTTCATTGCAACCAGTCTTTTTGGTCCAGTACTAGCTAAGAATCCGCAACTGCTTGAGAAGGTCTTGAAGTCGATGGGTGCCGAATTGAAACTATCGGCACAAGCCCTTGACTGGATTGGTGCTATTCGTTCGAAGAACGGTTAATGGCGTTTGTCTGGTCGTGCCAATTAATCATGATGGGCTCAAGTTTTTGCTTATTGGCATTGCCGTGATGTCCGCAAAATAGCAGCTCACCCGTCTCAAGCTGAACTCGTATGTACGCTTGCGCACCGCAAATGTCGCAGCGATCAGAGGCTGTAAGCGTTGGCAAAGAACTCGTTTCCATGACGTTGAATATAACCGCTGGCTCCGACAGTTATTTCTAAAACGGCCCTGTTTCGCTAATTGCGAAGTGGCAGGAGCCGAAGATGCCAAAAATCGCCTAATGTTTCGCTAGTGGAAAGCTATTCAGCACGGCATCTATCGGTCCTCGAAGGGCTAGAAGCCGTCCGTAAGAGACCTGGTATGTACATCGGTTCAACCGATACTCGTGGTCTTATGCACTGCGTCTGGGAAATAATCGATAATGCTGTCGATGAAGCTTTGGGCGGCTATGGAGACCAAATCGACGTCGAGCTATTTCCGGATGGCTCCATTCAAATTTCTGATTTTGGTCGAGGTGTTCCCGTGGACATTGAGCCTAAAACTGGGCTAACTGGCGTAGAGGTAGTTTTTACAAAGCTCCACGCTGGTGGAAAGTTTGGCGGCGGCTCTTATGCTTCCTCGGGTGGTTTACACGGTGTTGGAGCGTCAGTTGTAAACGCACTTAGCGCCAGACTCGACGTTGAAGTTGACCGTGGTGGCAAGACCCATGCCATGAGCTTCAAAAAGGGAGAACCTGGCACGTTCGACGGCCCAGGTCCCGACGCCAAATTCAAGCCATTTGTCAAGAAGAGCGAACTCAAGGTTGTTGGTAAAACAGCCAAAAAGGTTTCTGGTACCCGGGTTAGATTCTGGCCAGACCGTCAGATATTTGATGCAAGCGCCAAGTTGTCTTTGCCGGATCTTGAAGCGAGACTTCGCCAGACTGCATTCCTTGTGCCGGGCCTAACCCTCAGCGCCAAGGACGGTAAGGGCAAAAAGATTGAATTTTCATTCGATGGCGGCTTGGCAGAGTTCGTGAACTACCTAGCCAAGGATCCAGAGCTCATCCCCGTCAAGCGAATTACTGCGGTAGACACCTTCACTGAGACCGTGCCAGTTTTGGATCCCAAGACCGGTTCGATGGATCCGCGGGAGGTAGAGCGAACTTGCAAGGTAGAAGTGGCAATGCGATGGGGGACTGGCTATGAAACTGACGTTCGATCTTTCGTAAACATCATCTCTACCAGCAAGGGTGGTTCACACCTGAGTGGTTTTGAGCAGGGAATTCTAAAGTCTTTTAGAGCAGCCATTGAAGCTAATGCTCGAAGACTTAAAGCTACCGGTCTCAAGATTGAAAAAGATGACATCCTCACTGGCCTGACCGCTGCCATCTCCGTTAGCTTCCCGGAACCTCAATTCGAGGGTCAAACCAAGGAGACGTTGGGTACGCCGGCAATCAAAGCGATTGTTACTAATGCGGTAACGAAATATCTTGATCAGTTCCTGGCTGGCAAAATACGAGGAACTAAGGCTGAGGCCGAAAAGTTACTCGAAAGAGTGGTGAGCGAAGCCAAGGCACGTATCAGTGCCCGTGATGTTAAAGACACCCAGCGAAGAAAGAATGCGCTTGAAAGTTCGACATTGCCAGCCAAATTGGTCGACTGCCGAGCAAGCGGGACAGAAGGTTCCGAGCTATTCATCGTTGAGGGTGATAGCGCTCTTGGCACCGCCAAACTTGCCCGAGACAGTTCTTTTCAGGCTCTTTTACCGATTCGCGGAAAGATTCTCAACGTTCAAAAAGCATCCATTTCCGACATGCTTTCCAATGCCGAGTGCGCATCAATCATTCAAGTTTTGGGGGCAGGGTCGGGTAGAACCTTCGAACTGGAAGCAGCTCGCTACGAAAAAATTATTTTGATGAGTGATGCTGATGTGGACGGCGCTCACATTCGAACGCTTCTTTTGACACTTTTCTTCCGCTATATGCGACCCTTAGTTGAGGCCGGGAGGGTATTCGCTGCCGTTCCTCCACTTCACCGAGTTATCGTGGGTACAGGTAAGAACAAAGAGACGATTTACACATATTCACAACAAGAGCTGAATGAGCTACTGAAGAAGCTTGAGAAGGCCAATAAGACTTACGAGCAACCAATCCAGCGCTATAAAGGCCTTGGTGAAATGGATGCCGATCAGCTGGCAGATACCACCATGAACCCGCAGAAGCGCATGCTGCGCAGAATCAACGTTAGGGACGCTGAGGCGGCGGACGAAGTTTTCGAACTCTTAATGGGTAATGAAGTAGCGCCAAGACGAGACTTCATTGTGGATTCAGCCGACGAGTTTGATCGTGAAAGAATCGACGCTTAGTTTGCTCCTGCAACAAAACTCTTGATCTTTTTTCCGGTTCCGTCACGCTTTGGGTCTATCTCCAAATCAGCCAACTCCTTATCGGAGTCATCAAAGACAGCCGGTTCTGCGCCAACGAATTTGGCGAAGTAGAGCTGGTCTTCATTCTTCAAAAACTTGTGACAGCGAACACCCTTCGAGCCCCGACCCTGCTTGGGGTAGGCCTTCATCGGAGTTATCTTCACCGATCCAGCATCTGTTTTGCCTAGGGACTGCGAACCGTTGGCTGCAGTTACAAGGTGACCTGAATCAAGTGCTTTACCAAAGTAAATTGCGGTCCCTTCGCTCAAACTAACGCCAGCCATTCCTGCAGCGGGTAGTCCTTGGGGCCTCACGGCATCGGCGGAAAAGAGCAATACATTTCCTACGGCTGTAACAAATCCGATGGTCGAATTGTCATCGGCGGCGCAGACACCAACCAATTTGTCTTTATCTTTTAGTGAGATTAGCGACACCTCATGCTTGTCGGGCAGTGGACCGCTGACCCTCTTCACTGTTCCACCAGCTGTGCCAAGGGCAATTGTCTCTTCAGTGTTCCAATGAATGATGCCCAGTACTTTTTGCTTGGTTCCAGCAAACTTTGACGCGGAAATCGGCTTGCCCGCGGGTAAATCGCTGACGTGAATCTGAATTGCTTTGCCGTCCTCTAGAACTATTCCAACATCGCTGCGCAGACTCGTGGCAAGGCTTAGGCCGAGAGAGGGTGTGTCCGATCTACTTATCAAGCCGGTCGGGCTAAGCGTTACGACCGCTGCCTCATCTTCGATTTCCTTGACTGATGCTGGCTTCTTTACAACTTCTAGACCAGAGACATCCAAAAGTTCAGTTCTTCTGGCAGTTGCGTGAGTCTTTTGGACCTCAGACAATTCCTTCGCAATAGTCTTGCGCAAGACCTTGTCGTCACTCAAAATGCTCTTGAGTTCTTCAATCTCTTTTCGAAGCTGGTCAGCTTCAGCTTCGAGTTCCAAAATGCTTAGTTTGGTCAGGCGTCGCAGCTTCAACTCAAGAATGTATTCAGCCTGCAAGTCGGACAAATCGAAGACCTTAATCATCCGCTTCTTGGCTTCTTCAGCGGTTTCAGAAGCACGGATTACTTCAATTACCTCATCAATGTTAAGGACGGCAAGCTGTAGACCTTCAATCAAATGTAGGCGTGCTTGACGTTTCTCAAGGCGATTCTTTGAACGCCTGGTTGTTACATCAATTCTGTGCTCGAGGTAGAGCTTCAGAAGATCAAGGAGTCCAAGTTGCTGAGGTCTACCCTTAACTAGGGCAACATTGTTGATTCCGAAGTTCTCTTCTAACGGAGTTAGGCGATAGAGCGTATCAATTACCGAATCGGGGTCGACACCACTTTTGAGTTCGATGACTAGCTTGAGTCCGTTCTCTCTGTCAGTTAGGTCAACGACATTGCTAATTCCCTGTAGTTTTTTGTTGTTGACAGCATCGCGAATTTTTTCGATTACGCGCTCCGGCCCTACAGAAAGCGGCAATTCGGTGATAACTAGTCCGTTTTTCCTAGGAGCGACCGATTCAATTGAAATCTTCGCGCGCATCTTAAAGCTGCCTCGACCCGACTGATAAGCGTCATTGATGCCCTCGCCAAGCAAAATAACTCCACCGCTAGGGAGATCTGGGCCCGGGATGTGCTCCATCACCTGCTCGAGCGTCGCTTTGGGTTTTTGCAGTAGAAGCTGCAAAGCATCTATGACCTCTCCCAAATTATGAGGAGGCATGTTGGTAGCCATTCCAACGGCGATACCGCTTGCCCCATTTACCAAAAGGTTGGGAATCGCCGCGGGTAATACCTCAGGCTCAGTTAGCTGTGCGTCGTAATTGGGGATGAAATCTACGGTGTCTTCATCTAACGACTCATTGAGCGCCATGGCGGCGTTAGTGAGCCTGACCTCGGTGTAACGAGCCGCAGCGGGTCCATCATCTAGTGATCCAAAGTTGCCATGCCCATCAATCATTGGCAGTCGCAGGCTAAAAGGTTGAGCCATGCGAACAAGTGCGTCATAAATTGCTCCGTCTCCATGAGGGTGAAGCTTTCCCATAACTTCACCCGTGACACGAGCGGATTTGACGTGGCCACGGTCCGGGCGAAGACCCATCTCGCCCATTTGGTAGACAATCCTGCGTTGAACTGGCTTTAGGCCGTCACGAACATCGGGTAGAGCGCGAGAGTATATGACTGAGTAGGAGTATTCAAGAAAAGACTGGCGCATCTCTTCTGCGACATCAACATCGAGAATCCGGTCTGAATTATTGGTCATGGCTTCCAGCTGTGCGAAACTTGGCAAGTGCCTTCGACTCTACCTCGACCCCCCAAAGATCTAGCCTCAATTCGGCATGTGTTCAAATCTGCTCTGCAATCAGTTAGGGGAGAGGTCAACCAGCTGCAGTTGCCGCCTCGAGAGAGAGTTTTAGTCTGTTTCATAGATGGCTTGGGAGCCGAAAATCTAAAGCAGCGTTCTGGCCATGCTCCATTCCTATCCTCACAACTGGGCAAGGCGAGCATCACCTACGCTGCTTATCCAGCCACCACCTCGGTCAATATCGGCTGCTTTTCAACGGGCCTGATGCCAGGTGAACATGGGTTGATCGGCCACCAGGTGTTTGATCGCTTCCATGACGAGCGGATCAATTTGCTGGTGGGATGGAACGAGAGGACCAACCCACTTGATTGGCAACCTCATCAGACCATCTCTGAACTGGCCTTGGAGTCGGCCATAACAGCCAACGTAATTGCAGCCGAGGAGTATCGACTGACCCCCTTTACAACTGCCACCATGCGCTCCGCCAACTTCATTTCCGCTGACGACATTGATTCCAGAATTGAGCGCTCGATAGAGGTTGCCAGCAAGACCGATCGGTCAATCAGTTACATCTACTTTCCAGAGCTTGATAAGTATGGTCACCAAAAGGGCTGGACCTCTGATGGCTGGGCCGCAATTTTAGAGAGCATTGATGCGGGTCTTCGAAGGTTATCGAACAAGCTTCCTAAGAAGACGGGCCTAATCATCACTTCAGATCATGGGATGATCGAGACCTCCAAAGATCGTCAGCTGATTTTGGATGAATACCTTGATGGCACCTCATTGGAGTTCTTTGGAGGCGACACAAGAAGCAGTTATCTGTACTTCTCAAATAAGCAAGATGCAAAGGTGGCAATTCAGCAGCTTGAGCCCCTCGAATATGCCCTCGGTGCCCATCTGTCCGAGGAACTAATTGAAGCCGGTTGGTACGGCTCAATTGGGAAGGAAGCTAAAGACCGCATGCCTGAGCTGGTACTTATTGCAAAGAGTAATTACACGCTTTATCACAGCAAATTCTCTAAACAGCGCGCTTTTGACATGATTAGCCATCACGGCGCCTTTTCAGATGCTGAACTAAGAATCCCTCTGATCCGTATCGGATTCTGAAGTAGTACCGAGCACAATTTCATCCCAGCTTGGCAGAGAGGTTCTGCCTTTAGCTGGAGCTGGCCTAACAGTTGGCTGCTCTTGCATTGCCCGCCGTGCGCGCAGCTCTTCTACTAAATCAAGAACACTTGCGGTGTGTTCTTCTGGTTTCTCGTAACGATCCTCAGAGTAGACCGGAGCTGGTTGGGAAACAGGCGGCAAAGTGGCGGTGACTAAGTCTCGGTTGGAGTGCAAAAGAGTTAGGTTGGTGGCGCTGCTGTCCAGTGGTTCGAGGTGGCGATTCTTTGGATCAAATCTCCACCGCATAATAGAGTCTCCTGCTACTTCAAGAACCCATTGCTCATCCTCGCGATAGATTCTGCTTTTACTGCCCGAGTGATCGCGCTCTAACACTTGACCGAACTCACTCATGTGATTGCCATCTGCAATTGGGGTTGCCAGGGCAGAGTCAAGAAGATAGCGGAGCTCATCGAGAACTGGTGCGGCAAATGGCTCGAGGTTGGAAACCGGCACACCCATTTCGCTGGCTAAGTCCTCAACGCTCTCACCTTGTCGCAAACGGCTCTGAATTTCTCTCGGTGATATCTCCACTCGAGCGCTTGCATTAGCAGTGCCTTTGATCGCTGACTTCAGGTCTTCCTCAAGGAGTGCTGAGTGTCTAGTTCCGTCGGGTGCCTCAAAAATGAGGCGATCGCCGTCTCTCGATATAAATCGCAGTTCCATAGGGTTTGCTCCTTGCAGGCATTTTGGCACTGCTTAGGCTGGATTGCCCGCTTCCAAGAGGGCGAGTTCTGAACACTTTCTGCTTTTGGCGTGGCAGATTTGCAAAATGGCCTGCCCTGAGGCATGCTTCTGCGCGAGATTGGAAGGAGGAGCAATGGCGACCGATTACGATGCCCAGCGCAAAACCGATGACGATACCGAGTCACTGGAGGCGATAAAGGAGCGCATCCCTGCCAAGCCCACAATCTCTGATGACGATGCCGACAACGTTGATTCTTTCACGATCCCGGATGTAGTAAATGAAGAGTTGGAAGTGGTTGTTTTGCCTCAGCAAGACAACGAATTCACTTGCATCAGCTGCTTCTTGGTTAAGCCCAAAGCTCAGCTTGGCAAACGCAGCAAGCTAGGACCGATCTGCAAGGAGTGCAACAGCTAGTTGCGCTGGTCTCCGTGTGCTGATGACGACATAAGGAGTTGGATCGGCAGGGTCGTTAATCTCTATCTTCAGTCCTGACTTTACATATCCACGGATGAATAGCTCTGCTCTTGCGTCGGCCGCTGGTCCAATTAGCTGGCGCAACTCTTGGCTAGTAAGGGAGGTGGTCTTTCCGATTGCAGCTAGCGGTATGCGCATTCTCCCTGCTGAAAGTTCGTCGGTCACTTGAATTGTTGGCGACGACAAGACGACGAAGCCGATCAGGCAAGCCGATCCAATAGTTGAAATCAAAAATCCAATTTCCGGACCAAATGGCAAGGCTGCCAGCAAAAGCATGGGAAAAGATAGGGAGACAGCCATGAGAATTCCAATAGAAGGCCAAAGACGTTCTCGATATCGCACCCAGATAGATTACGCTCGTGGGGTGAGTGTGGAAGTACTAATTGTC
>CAZTLT010000029.1:0-10798 GCA_964614615.1 uncultured Aquiluna sp.
TAGGATTGTCCTCAGAGTCTGCTGGAGGTTGAAGATGGCAAAGAAGCGTCGTGTACTACTCAAACTCTCCGGAGAAGCCTTTGGTGCAGGATCTCTTGGGGTAAATCCCGACGTTGTTTCTGAGATTGCCAAGTCAATTGCTTCCGCTGCCAAAGATGTTGAAATTGCCATCGTGGTTGGTGGAGGAAATTTCTTCCGCGGGGCCGAACTTTCTAATCGGGGAATGGACCGAGGCCGTGCCGACTACATGGGAATGCTCGGAACCGTCATGAACGCTCTCGCCCTGCAGGACTTCATTGAGCAAGCTGGAGCGACAGTGCGAGTGCAGACAGCCATTTCGATGTCTCAGGTTGCTGAGCCATACCTTCCACTGCGCGCCATTAGACACCTCGAAAAGGGCCGCATTGTTATTTTTGGTGCGGGTGCTGGTTTGCCATATTTCTCAACTGACACGGTTGCAGCGCAGCGCGCCCTAGAAATACATGCCGATGAAGTCCTAGTGGCAAAAAATGGCGTGGATGGTGTCTACTCTGCAGATCCGAAGCGCGATCCATCAGCCAAGAAACTAGCTGAGATTAGTTATCAAGAGGCGCTCGTGCAGGGCTTGCGAGTTGTTGACGCAACAGCATTCTCTCTGTGCATGGACAACAAGATGCCGATGCGAGTGTTTGGCATGGAGGATGTATCTGCAGCACTTTTGGGCAAGCAAGTCGGCACCCGAGTCAAGCCATAGCAATAAGGAAACAAAATGATTCAACAAATTATGGCTGAGGCCAAAGACAAGATGGACAAAGCCCTGGAGGCAACCAAGGAAGACTTTGCCTCGGTCCGAACCGGTCGGGCGAATCCCGCCATGTTCCAAAAAATCATGGTTGATTACTACGGCACCCCAACGCCATTGGCTCAGTTAGCCGGTATTCAAAATCCTGAAGCTCGCTCAATCTTGATTTCCCCGTACGACAAGTCAGCCCTGTCTGCCATCGAGAAGGCTTTACTAGCTGTTCCAAATCTTGGTGCACAACCAAACAGCGATGGCAATGTCATCCGTATCAATCTGCCAGAGCTCACTGAAGAGCGTCGCAAGGAGTACGTCAAGCTCACCCGCGACAAAGCAGAACATGGCCGGGTGTCTGTGCGCAACATACGTCGCAAAGCCAAGGAAGACCTAGAGGCTCTAAAGAAGGATGGCGGCGCTGGCGAAGATGACATTGAGCGAGCAGAAAAGGAATTAGAAACAATTACTAAGGCGCACGTTGACAAAATTGACGAAGCGTTGAAAAACAAAGAGGCCGAACTGCTCGAGGTTTAGGTGGATAGCTCAAAGACCCGCACACTCGGCCCGCGGCTGATCGTAGGGTTCAGCTTGGGTGGGGTCTTCCTGCTCTCACTTCTGCATCCACTCGCTTTTTCTACATGGGTAGCTTTCGCAGTGTTCATGGCCCTCAGGGAACTGACAGCTGTGCTCAGGGCAGCTGGTTGGTTAGTTCCAAAAATCACACCATTGGCCGGTCCAGCAATTGTTTACTCCACTTACTTTTTTCAAACGGCGGGGCAATGGCTATCTTTGCTGGTCTCGGTTTTTGTTTTGGTTCTCTATCGCGGGCTTGAACTGCTAGCTGGCAAACAGTTTTTGTCCATCAAGCAAGCCCTTCGAGAGTTTGGTGCGATTGCTTTTCAACTCGTTTACGTTCCATTGCTAATTAGCTTTGCGGTTTTGCTGATTAATAAACCAAATGGTGTTACATGGGTCTTCTCGCTGGTGATAACCGTGGTCATGATCGATTCCTTTGGCTATCTAGTTGGAAGGTTCTTTGGAAGAACGAAGCTGATACCAGCGATTTCACCAAAAAAGACCTGGGAGGGTTTTTTGGCTTCAGTCGCGGGGGCACTGGCTGGTGGCTTCCTCGCAGGGTATTTATTAGGTGCATCGGTATGGTTTGGTTTACTCTTTGGACTAGCAATCTTGATCAGTTCGGTTTTGGGGGATCTGTCTGAGTCACTGATTAAGCGAGATTTAAGTGTGAAAGACATGGGGGATGTCTTACCGGGCCACGGAGGGTTTATGGATCGACTTGATTCAATGCTCCCTTCTTGTTTTATTGCCTATCTGCTATCGCTAGTTGTTTTCTGATGAGCATCCAAAGGGTTTCTGGGAAAATGCTCGGGTATGACCCGGAGCAGGTCGATGGACTGCTCGATCGGGTTAGAAGACAGTATGACAATCCAGCATTACGCCTAGTGACTCCGGGAATGCTGGCCGTTGCCAAGTTTGACTTAATTCCTGGTGGCTATCGAATTAACGAAGTCGATCTAGCGATTGCCAAAGTCGCAGATGATTTTGAGATTCGAGAGCTCGCCGAAAGAATTGGCAAGTTTGGAAAAACTGAGATCAAGCGAGACCATCGGAAAATAATTGGCACATTGGCTGAGACTTTGGCTCGACCGGGCAAAGAAAGATTCTCGGCTTCCCCAAATGGCTATCGACACAAACAAGTGGAGCAACTAATCAAACAAATTAAAGTTTCCGAAGGCCTCATCTCAGGGCCTGAACCAATGGACATTAGAACTCGTCAATTGGGCAGCTCCAAGGGTGGACCGAGTCGTTCAGAGGTGAACGAGTTTTTAGCCCTTGTCGTTACCGCCCTCCATACCCAACGTTTATTGGGATGATTGCCAAAAAATACTGATAGCCAATAGGCTTAAGGCTTCTTCCAGGAGGAATGTGGGAAGACACGCGTTTCAAAAGAACCGCCCAAGGCGACACCTGTTCGCACTGGGCTACTTTTTTGCGTCCTCCTTGGTGATGGTTACTGTCGTGGATCCTTATTCCGGGACCATGGCGAGCGCTGATGCCAGCCAAATTTTCCAGCGCATTGGCGGCGATTACCAATCCTTGACCATCAGGTCGCTTTCGGATGATAGCTTCGATCGCGCCGATTTTGAGGTTCTTTCAGGAGTTGAGGCAAGAAGCGTAACGGTTCAAATTGCCCCGATTCCCGAGGAGGGAACTCCCAAGGCCTTCGCTCTGGTGCAAGTCAAAGACAAGGGTTGGGATTACAACCAATTCTCCTGCCTAGTCAAGCTATGGCAGCGAGAGAGCAATTGGCGCTGGAATGCAAAGAATCGTTCTTCGGGTGCCTATGGAATTCCGCAAGCATTACCCGGTACAAAAATGGCAACGGCTGGAGCTGATTGGCAGACTAACCCCGAGACTCAAATTAGATGGGGACTGAAATACATCGACAGCCGCTATGGCAGTCCTTGTGCTGCCCTGCTTCACTCCGACATCCACAACTGGTACTGATGGCAAGGGGTAAGCGCCGTCGTAACGCTCCCAAGCGTGAGTATCAGGAACTCGATGTCAGTCGGCTACGAATGAGCATCCCTCACATAGAAGTCAAGCGTGGTGTGGAGTTTGAAGTTTCACAGACGGCAGGAAGCAATGCTGAAGAGGGTAAAAGTTGGGTTTGTCCAGTTTGCGTGGTTTTGATAACTCCTGGAGTTGTGCACACCGTAGCTTGGGACACCCATCGCGGAGTTCAATCCCGTCGCCACTTTCACAATCATTGCTGGAAGATATTTGATGGAATGCTTCCGTGACCGAGATTCGCTCCAGCACTGAACTCCCCAGTCACCGCGAAGAGATTGAACTTCAAACCTCTGACGGTGAGACGCTGGTCGGAGAGTTAGCTCTGCCGATTGGCAAACCGCCGATTGCAACTTTGATCACGCTGCATCCGCTTCCCACCCATGGTGGCTTTATGGACTCTCATCTGTTTCGAAAAATGGCAAATCGGCTTCCTGCACAGCTTTCGGTTGCAGTGCTGCGTTTCAACACTCGGGGAACCCAGTCCCCACGGGGAAAATCAACTGGAAGTTTTGACGGCGCAGTTGCGGAGAGGTTTGATGTTGAAGCTGCGGTTAAGTTTTGCCAGCAGCGCGGCCTGCCAAAACTTTGGTTGATTGGTTGGTCTTTCGGTACCGAATTGGCCATCAAGTACGGGCCGGACCACGACATCGAAGGGGCGATTCTCCTTTCACCGCCGCTTCATCGCTCTACCGACGCTGATCTGCTTCGCTGGGAAAAAACCCCAGCCAAGCTGATTGCCTTAGTGCCAGAGCTAGATGAATTCCTAAATCCAACTCAAGCCTCGGCAAGATTTGCAATTTTGCCAAAGCTCAAGCTATTGGCATTTGATGGTGAAAAGCATTTGTGGGTAGGGGAGAGCGCCACCAGGAGAGTGCTCAATGCTATTGCTGAAGAGGTAGCTCCGGGAACTGGTCCGCTGCCAACCGAGTACTAGCGCTCTTGTTGGCGAGGCATCCAAACCTCACGAACCAGCAACAAAATTGCGGCAGCGATTGGAATCGCCACCAGCGCCCCCAAAACACCAAGAAGCGTTCCACCCACCAGGGCAGCAATGACAACCACTGCGGCAGGAACGGATACCGCCTTCTGCATGACCCTTGGTCCAATGATGTATGCCTCGATTTGCAGATACACCAGGTAGTAAATCAAAACTGCTAGAACAAAGGATGCACCTGACAGATAGGTAACAGCCACCACCAAAATTGCCGCGCTAGCCGGACCAATCAGCGGAATTAGAGCAAGCAAGAATGCAGTCAGGCTAAGCAGCAGTGCAAATGGAGAACCGACAAGCGTGAGCAGAGTGAACAGCAATACCGAGTGCAGAAGCGCAACCGATGTTTGCCCCATCACCCAGCGTCCGACGGAGATGGAAATTTGATCCGCCAGCTTACGGAATCTCTCACGCTTGCTCTTTGCGACCAGCAGTGCCAGATAGTCCTTGAGTGATTCCAGTGAAACCATGAAGTAGATGCTCAGAATCACGACGATTACAAACCCAACTGCACCACTGAGAACACCAGCACCAATTTGGAACACGCCACCAAGTAGCGTCGGCCAGTTGCTGGAGTTGCTCACAAAATTGATTGCGTTTTCTGCAGCTGTTGATATTGCCCCGCCAAATTGAGCATCGTAAGTCGCAATTAGCCTGTTATCGACAACATTTTCAATAATGGTTGGAACGCGGTTGATTAGTTTGCCTGCTTCCGAAACTGCCATCGGAAGAATTGCCCACAGCAGAAGCGAGACAATCGATAAAAAGCCGAAGATAACAATGATTACCGCGAGCGGTCTTGGAAGCCGGGCCTTGATCATCATCCTGACTAGTGGATCCATGCCGAGGGCGATGAACAGCGCTAACCCCACGTAGGTCAAAATTGTCGCTAGCTGCCCAATCGCAGCTCCGAGAAAAATGGCAGCGAGCACACCCAGTCCACCCAAGAATCCCAGCTGGAAGGCATTGGTAAGTCTTGCTCTTTCCACTACTCCTCCAGGTCTTTCAGTTCACTCACTACTTTGCTTAGGTTTCTAAGATATGCCTTGGCAGAGGATACGGCGTTTTCTAAGCTTGCCAGCTCAGCCTTGGCATTTCTGAGCAACTTCGTTGACTCTTCCGAAGCAGCCGAGCTGATTGCCACCGTTTCTAGTTCCGCTGAGTGAACCAGCGCCTCAGCTCTCGAGCGAGCATCCTGCAGCATCTTGGCCTGAGATTGTGAAGTCTCCATCTCCAGAGTCTGCACCTCGAGTCTAAGTTTTGCTGCAAGTCGCTTCAGCTCGGTGATGTCGTTTTGAGCAGACTCAAGGTATTGCTGTGTTTGACGAACTGCCTCTTGGTGTTTTTCTAAGTATTCGTTTTCCGCATCTTTGCGGCGGGTGGCGATTTGAGCCTCCAGCTCTGCAAGTACAACTTGCTTGGCCCGCTCCTCGATTTTCAGCTCTGTTGAAAGCAAAAATTGCTTGGAGGCGTAGTGTGACTCAAGTTCTGCCTTGCGCTGTTCCAATTCTCGGCGAGCTGTTGTCCGCATCGAGGCAATTTCAGTCGCCACCTGTCCGCGAACCCTGGCGGCCTCTGCTTCTGCCTCCTGCACCAGCTCTTTAGCCTTGTCTTGGGCCTGCTTGACCAGCTGTTCTGCCTCTAAGTTTGCAGCAGAAATTCTCCGGCTGCTCCTGCGCTCGGCGGAGGCGAGCTGCTCTTCATACCTCTGCTCTAGATCTCTCAGCCGCTCAGCCAACTGCGCCTCGGTCTGGCTAATCAATTCATCGGCTTGGCTCTGCGCCTCCTGCTTGAGTTTGAGGGCAATTTCTTCGGCGTTAGAAATTAGATTGGAGGCTTTGCTACCAAGCGCCGAGTAACTGGGTTGGGCTCGCAGGCTAATTTCCTGCTCAGCCTCAGTTAGGCGCTGGCTCATCAGTCTGAGTTGCTCAGCCAACTCTGAGCTGCTCTCCTGCAAACGCACTATTTCTGCGCTTAAAACCTTGATTTCGCGGTCTACTGCCAGGGGGTCATAGCCTCGTCGAACGATCTCGAAGCGTGAATCTGCGGCCAAGTGCCCCTACCTCTGCGAGTAAACTTTCCAAGCTAGCAAAGTCTACTCGGAGCCCTACTTATGCGCATTTGGATTGCCCTCGTGCTGTTCGTGGGTGGGCTAGTTGCGGGCAGCATTGGGGTGGTCAATCAGCTAGAGAATCAGCCGCTTGACCGAATAACTGCATCTGGCACCCTGGTTGAGCCAACCACCTATGTTTTTATCCCGAGCAAGGTGCTCAGCTCCTATGCCGCGCCTGTTTCAGTCGAGTCGTTGGGCCCACGGGTATTCATAGCAAGCGGGCGGGATTCTGACATTGAGGCTTGGCTGGGGGATAGCCCATATGTGGAGCTGGATTTGCAAATTGATCAAGACGCCAAGCGGGCCATTTTGGTGGAAAAGCCTAGAGGCGGTTCTGGGGTCTTGGCGGATCCCAGCGGGAGCGACTTGTGGCGAAGTGAAGTTGTGGCAGAAGCCAATGCGAAATTGTCAGCGCCGCTGGATGGTGAAACAGGGGTATTACTTGCCTCAACTGGAATTGAGGAAGCCCCAAGGGCAGTTTCTGTTGTTTGGGACTTACCGGATGAACCTGGTCCAATTGCACCGATCACCTTTATTGGTATTGGCCTACTGATCGCAGGCTCTGCCCTCGCACTTTGGGATGCCAAAGATTATTGGAAGAAACGTCGCAGAAAGATTGTCGGACCGAAACCACCGCGTCGGCGCTCGCCAAGAAGAGCGGTAAGTCAAGCGGGGGAACCTCCGCGCCGCGGCAGGAGAGCCAGGCTGGCGATGGTGAGCGCCAGCTTGCTATCAATCAGCCTTCTAAGCGGTTGTGTGCCCGACTACCAAAGTCCAATCGTTTCTCCTTCGCCTCTGCCTGCTCCGGAAACACTGACACCTGCTGTCAGTGTTGAGCAAGGGCAGAGGATTTTGCAGCAGGTAATTGAATCGGTTTTAGAGTCTGATCAAACACTCAATGGAGTGAATCTGGAAACACGTGTCGCGGGACCGGCGCTTGAGGTTAGAAGATTTGACTACAACCTCGCACGGCGCTACACAGACGCAGAGCGGGATCCTCAGCCACTATTTTCTCAACCCATTCAACTGTTCTTGCCACCTTCTACAGACACCTGGCCGAGAAATATGATGTTTGTCACGGGGGAAGAAAATCTTCAACTATTCGTCCTGCAGCAAGTGACTCCGCGGGAAAACTACAAACTTTACTTCTATGCCAATTTGCTACCGGGATCTGATTTTCCGGAGGTGGCATCGGAGTTAGTCGGTGCTAACCAACTAAAACCAGACAACAAATTCTTAAAAGTTTCGCCGGATGTCTTAGCTGTTGCGGTTGGAGATCTGCTCAATTTAGGACGCGAGTCCAGCTGGTCACTGGTTCTGGACCCGAACAATGATTACATCAAGGATGTTTCATCGGTCCAACAGGGCCTAGTTGATACCCTGACTAACGCGAATCTTACTTTCGATCACCAACTATCCGAACAAGAGCCAGTTTTGCTGTCAACCGTGGATGGTGGAGCGTTGGTTGCTATATACATGGTCGACACCTATCGCATCATTCCCAAGTCGCGTGGCGATGCAGTGGCAATTTCGGGTGACGAAGCTATTTTGCTGGGATCAGGCGGCAGCGCCTCGGGCATTGAAACTCGCTATGGCGCCATGCTGCTGTTCTATGTTCCAGCCGCTGGTAGCGATCAAAGAGTCTCCTTGCTCGGAGCCACGCAGCAACTTCTTTCAGCAACGGCGGTGGAGGATTGAACAACTTTGGTGGCGCCATGGATTTGTCCTCGCTTGGGGGAGCAGGTGAGAAGCTAACCATTAGCAATTGGCTGGTTCTAGCAGACCAACAGACGCTGCGCAGTTATTTGAGCTTGAGCGAAAAAGTCCCAGTTCTGCTTTTCATCAGTGACGACTCCGATGCTTCGAACCAGCTGCGTCAGTTATTGCTGAAAGTTTTGCCAGCCAGCGATGGCCGTTTCGCGGGAATAGAGGTAAGCCTCACCAGCTCGCCACAGCTCGCTCAAGCACTTGGCGTCTCAAGTGCTCCTGCGATGCTTGCTTTGCTGGCTGGCCAGCCCGCTCCACTGTTCCAAGGTGAAATTTCTCAGCAGCAGTTCCTCCAGGTGCTGTCTCAGGTTCTGCAGCTTGCCGCCCAAAATCAAATCACTGGCCGCGTCGCCGTTTCGGAAAGTCCGAATCAAAAGCAGCTCAGTAAAGAGCACGAGGCGGCCATAGCAGCTGTAGAAGCTGGCGACCTAGTTGCAGCAAAGAGCCAATTTTCAAAAATCTTGATTGAATATCCCAACGACTTGGATGCCAAAGCCGGTCTTGCTCAGGTTGAGCTGATGATTCGACTTAGCACCAAGGATCTGAGTGAGTTGGATTTGAAAATGCTGCCAGCGGACCAGCAGCTGGTGGCTGGAGACCCCAGTGGTGCTTTCCAGTTCCTCTTGGACTTATTTGTTGACTCAAAAGGTGACAGGGACGCCATTCGGGAACGCTTGCTGCAACTGTTTAGCCTCTTTCCCGAGGGAGAACAGACAGTAGTCACAGCTCGCAAGCAGTTGACGGCATTGCTGTTCTAACTAGGCTTTACTAAATGGCAGTCTTTCTTGATCATGCGGCAACGTCCCCGCTGCGCCCCGAAGCTTTGGCTGCACTGACGGATGCTTTGTCCCAGCTGGGTAATCCTTCTTCTACTCATTCGCACGGTCAAGCCACCAGGGAAATATTGGAGCAAGCCAGAGACAAAATTGCCGCCGCGGTTGGCTGTAATCGGGCTGAGGTTGTCTTCTGCTCTGGTGGCACCGAAGCCAATAATCTCGCTATCAAAGGAATTTGGTGGAGCAGGAAATCACCTACTCGCAAGCTCATAATTTCAACGGCGATAGAACACAAGGCACTACTGGATCCAATTGAATGGCTGGTCGAGAATGAGGGTGCCGAATTTATTCAAATTTCCATTAACAATGGAGAAGTTGATTTAGCTGCAATTCAGGAAATTGTTAGACAGCGCCACTTTGAGATAGCTCTAATCAGCATGATGTGGGTTAACAATGAAACTGGTGTCATTACAGACATCAATAAAATCGTGCAGCTTGCCTCAGAGTATGACATTCCGGTGCACTCCGATGCTGTGGCGGCATTGGGAAGAATTCCAATAGATTTTGCCGACTCGGGGCTGACCGCTATGAGTATTTCTGGTCATAAGGTTGGTGCTCCAATAGGCATAGGTGCACTGGTGGTAAGAAGAGACGCTAAACCAATGAGTTTGATCCATGGCGGAGGTCAGGAGCGCGGACTGCGCTCTGGAACAATGAACTACTCATTGGCTAGCTCTTTTGCTGCCGCTTCCGAACAAGCGGTCAGCGAGATGCCAACTACTCAAGCACGCTTAAAAAAATTACGTGATCAAATAGAGACGGAAATTACAAATCTTTTTCCAACGACAAAAATTACTGCGGGAAGTGCCAAGCGGGTTGAGCACAATGCTCACTTTATTTTTCCTGGGGTTAACAATGACTCACTTTTGTTTTTACTCGACCAGCAAGGAGTCAGTGTTTCCGCTGGTAGCGCCTGCCAAGCAGGGGTCCTCGGACCTTCCCACGTTCTAATTGGTATGGGCTATTCCGAGGCAGAGGCTGCCAGCTGCCTTAGGGTGACTCTGGGTCACACCTCGACTGATCAAGACGTTGCGGCCTTCCTGGAGGCCCTCAAGAGCGCCTATCCAAGGGCACTAGCCGCCTCTCAAAGCCGGTAGACAGGCAATTTAGACTTATCCGATGCGCGTTTTAGCGGCAATGAGTGGTGGAGTCGACTCCGCGGTTGCCGCTGCACGCGCGGTCGACGCCGGTCACGAAGTGGTCGGGGTTCACCTCGCCCTTTCTCGCATGCCGGGAACTCTTCGCACTGGTTCCAGGGGCTGCTGCACAATCGAGGATTCGATGGATGCCCAGCGAGCCGCTAAGAAGCTTGGCATTCCCTTCTACGTTTGGGATTTCTCTGAGCGATTTAAGCAAGACGTAGTGGATGATTTTTTGGCCGAGTACCAGGCGGGTAGAACCCCGAACCCTTGCATGCGCTGCAATGAGCGCATTAAGTTTGCTGCACTCCTTGAGCGAGCACTTGCTTTGGGATTCGATGCGCTCTGCACCGGTCACTATGCCACCGTCAGCCAAGACAGCGAGGGTAATTACGAACTTCACCGATCGTTGGCCATGGCAAAAGATCAAAGTTACGTGCTAGGCGTGCTAACTCAGGAGCAACTGAAACACTCCTACTTTCCACTTGGTGCAACAGCTTCTAAGGACTTAGTCAGGGCCGAGGCAGCGCAGCGCGGACTGACCGTTGCCAATAAGCCTGACTCTTACGACATCTGCTTTAT
>CAZTLT010000030.1:0-10681 GCA_964614615.1 uncultured Aquiluna sp.
TACACGACGCTTCTTTGCCATCTTCAACCTCCAGCAGACTCTGAGGACAATCCTAGGGGGAAAGACAAAGGGGTCCGGCCTACGCCGAACCCCTTGATCAATTGTCCTTAGGCTCCAACACGGAAGCGAACGAAGCCGGTCAGCTTTAGGCCAGCCTGCTCGGCTACCTTGCCAACGCTGGACTTGTTGTCCTTGGCGAAGTCTTGATCAACTAGACAGGTCTCCTTGAAGAAGCCGGTAACTCGACCCTCAACAATCTTTGCAAGGGCAGCTTCCGGTTTACCTTCGTTGCGAGCAGTCTCGGTAGCAATTTCACGTTCCTTTGAAACCACATCCGCTGGTACTTCATCGCGAGTGAGGTATTGCGGGCTGAAAGCGGCAATGTGCACCGCAATGTCGTGTGCAACTTCAGCGTTAGCGCCTTCGTAACCCAACAAGACTCCTACCTGTGGTGGTAGATCGCGGCTGGTGCGGTGCAAATAAGCATCCACTGCTGGTGCCTCTACAACCGTCAGTCGTCGAAGTTCAACCTTCTCGCCGAGGATTGCGGCCTGGTCTGTGATTGCATCAGCAACACTTTTTCCGTTTGTTGTTGCCGCTAAAGCTGCCTGAGCATCCTTGGCGCCTGCTGCGAAAGCAGCATCCGCTACTTGCTCAGCAAGGGCAACAAAGTTCTCGGCTTTAGCAACGAAGTCGGTTTCACAGGCGAGCTCCAAAAGCATCGCTCTGCCGCCGTCAACTCGAGCGACGACTAGACCATTGGAGGTTGAACGTCCCTCTCGCTTAGAAACACCCTTGAGGCCCTTCAAGCGAAGGATTTCAAAAGCCTTTTCGATGTCACCATTTGCTTCATCAAGAGCAGACTTGCAGTCCATCATTCCAGCACCGCTTTTTTCGCGCAGTGCCTTCACATCACTTGCTGTGTAGTTAGCCATTTACTCGGCCGCCTTATCAGTTGCGTCAGATTTCTTCTCGCCCTCAAGCAGCTCGCGCTCCCACTCAGCCAGCGGCTCCGCTTCAGCTCCGCCCTTGTTGTGGCGAGCAATCATGCCATCGGCTGCAGCGTCAGCAATTAGCTTGGTCAAAAGTTCGATAGAACGAATTGCGTCATCGTTACCAGGAATACCAATAGTTACCTCATCTGGATCACAGTTGGTGTCCAAAATCGCGATAACTGGAATACCAAGCTTTCGAGCTTCAGTAACGGCTAGGTGCTCCTTGTTGGTGTCGACAACCCAAATTGCACTTGGTGTCTTAGTCACGTTGCGAATACCACCAAGTGACTTTTCAAGTTTGTCTTTTTCGCGCTGCAACATAAGCAGTTCTTTTTTCGTTAGACCCGACTTGGCTGGGTCTTCAAAGTCATAAGTCTCCAGCTCCTTCAGGCGCTGAATTCTTTTAGCAACGGTTGAGAAATTAGTAAGTAGTCCACCCAGCCAGCGCTGGTTGATGTAGGGCTGACCTACGCGAAGAGCTTCGGTGGCAATTGGGCCTTGAGCTTGCTTTTTGGTTCCAACAAACATGATGGAGCCGCCGTTTGCAACTAGATCACGAACAAAGTTATATGCCTTGTCAATGTAGTCAACCGATTGCTGTAGGTCGATGATGTAGATGCCGGAGCGATCAGTAAGAATGTGTCGCTTCATTTTTGGATTCCATCTACGGGTCTGGTGTCCGAAGTGGACTCCAGCATCCAGTAGCTGGCGCATGGTTACGCTGGCCATAAGGCACTCCTTTGGACACAAGTGTGTCCGCTCAGTTTCTGGTGATTGCGGTTGCAATCACCCCTGGCAAGCCCATCCATCAGCACCCCGAAGGGACCGAACCAACAGATTTATTGGACTTACGCGAATTCGTCCCGACTAGCGGGACGTGTTGTAAGCATAACAGCCGAGGAAGGGTTTATCCACTGCCAGCCGAAGCGACAACTCGGGCCTGGGCCGCTTATTGCAGGGTGTTGGAATGCTAAAAGTCATCACCGTCCTACTTTTTATTTTTCAATCCACTTTGGGCCCTGTCGCACCACCAGAAATATGGGCGACCCCGATTCCTGATTTTGAGACCCGCCACAGCCGGGATTACCAACTTCCTGCACATGAATATGGCGCTGGTCATCGCGGAATTGATCTAAGTGTTAAACAAGGCGAGGAGGTCAAAGCGCCGTTTGATGGTGTGGTCAGCTTTGTCGGCCTAGTTGCAAATCGCAAACTAATAACAATTCACTCCCTCACTGGCTACAAAGCCAGTTTTGAACCGGTTTGTAGCAATTTGGAGGAAGGTGAATTTGTCCGGGAGGAAGAGATCTTGGGTTGGGCCTGCGCTGGGGAAAAAGATTACGAAGAACACTGCGACAATTGCGTTCACTTTTCAGTTCGGAGTGAACAAGGGTATTTGAATCCACTGCTTTTTGTTGGCCAGCTCTGGCCCAGTGTGCTAGTTGGCTAAGCCCTTGGGTGAGCCTGTTCAAAAGCATCACGCAAGCGCTCGACTGAAACATGCGTGTAAATCTGGGTAGTTGCTAAAGAGGCGTGACCCAGGATTTCTTGAACCGCACGCAGATCCGCACCGTGATCAAGCAAGTGGGTCGCGGCCGAATGGCGAAGTGTGTGCGGGCCTGCTGAGCCAGTAGGAGTTTGTGCCAATAGATTCGCAACAAGTGAATAGAGCTGCCTCACTCCTACTCTCTTACCCCGCGACGTTAGCAACAGCGCATCGGGAGACGCTTCATTAGCTAACTTTGTTCTTCCGACCCTGATGTATTCATCCAACGCTTTGGCGGCCGCAACGCCGTAGGGCAACATCCTTTGCTTATTTCCCTTGCCAGTGACCCGAAGTAGCTGCCTCGAGAAATCGATGTCCGAAATGTTTAGGCTCGCCAACTCGCTGACTCGCATGCCAGTTGCATAAAGAAGTTCAAAGGCACACAGATCTCTAAGGGCTGAAGGATTTTGGTCCTTGGAAATTTCCGTGAGCTTATTGAATACCTCGGCCAAAGACTTTTCACTTGCAACCTTCGGAAGTGTTCTTTCCAATTTGGGAGCTCGCAACTTAAGTCCTGGGTCACTTGCCAACTCACCTCGCTCAAATAGAAACTCGGTAAAGGCTTTAGCGCTCGAAGTTTTTCTCGCTAGCGTGCTCTTAGAGGCGCCTGCCTCCGACTGTCGCCACATCCAATCGCGCAAAGCATCCAGAGACAACTCTTGTTTTGTGTCAGATAGAAATTCCAACAAATCAGACAGGTCAGCTCGATAGGCCTTCAGGGTGTTCTCGCTCATGCCTCGAGCCCGCAGCGAGGCCAAAAAGAGTGTTAGCGAGTCTTTCACAAATCCAGATTAGGCCTTACCTCTTCGAAATGCTTTGACATCCCGAAGGCTAAGGCCAGATTCTCGTGCAATTTCCTCTGCTGTTCTAGCACCATTCAAAACCGCATCCTCAATTCTTCGCCTGGTTTGATCAAAATCTATGATGGGGGTCTTTTCTAAATGAATTGGATCTGCAAACCCCGACTCGATCAATTGGTTGCAGCCAGCAGCCGGTGGGAAATCCTTAGGACCCGCAAGGGCAAATGTGCTTCGTCCGAGAATTCTTGAGTGGCCAGCGGTGTTCTTTGAGCCCGAGCGAAATCCTGCTTCAACGACAAAAGTGGACGTAGCAGCGGCAGCAATCAAGCGATTACGCTGCAAAAATCTAAAGCGCGTAGGTGCAGTGGTGCATGACATTTCACTTATCATCGCGCCACCAGTTTGGACTATCCGATGAAACAAATCCCAATTGGATTGCGGATAGGCCCTATCTAGTCCGCCAGCCATGAACGCCGCGGTAGGAAGTCCCATGGCAATCGCAGTTTCATGTGCAACGGCATCAATGCCTTTGGCACCACCAGATATGACGGGCCGATTTATCTTCCTAATCAATTTCCGAGCATTAGCAATGCCCACCTCTGAAGGATTCCTAGTTCCCACAATCGCAACTGGCTGCTCTTCAAGAAATGAAATATCACCCGCGACCCATAGCAAGTAGGGATTGTGCGGATGGAGATCACTTAGGCGGCGAAATAAATCAGGTGAATCAGCTTCGAAGACTGGTCTGGCATTCCATCTGATGGCTCTCTCAATCACGGCAATTTCGTCTCTATGCGGCAAGCGTAGAGAAATGCGCTCGACCATGTCTCTAAGTTGCTCGTGCCGCGAACTTTCAATGAAGTCAGACCAAATTTGCAACGCTTTACCAGATCGAAAGTCCTCTAAGGCTTCAATACCGCGCCTATCAAATACCGCTCTAGCTAATGAATCCCCTGGTTCATGCAGAAGCGACCAAAGAATAATCTGCTCTTGTTCGATGGAAGTTTGCATTTTCTCTCCTCGGAGAAAATGCTGGCTCGAATAAAAGGGATGCTGTTGGCCTAGCTGAAAATTGTGGAAAACTAAGGCTTATCGCCGACTGCTAACTCTTCTGGAATTTCAATATCGCGCTTGCCAATCTCCTCTAGGTTCACGTCCTTGAATGTCATGACCTTAACCTGCTTGACAAAGCGATCCGTGCGGTAGATGTCCCAGACCCAAACATCCTGCATATTAATCTCAAAATAGAAGTCAGTGGCGGTATCAATCCGCTTGAGCTCCACCTCATTACAGAGGTAAAACCGGCGCTCCGTTTCAACCACATAGCGGAACATCTTCACAACATCGCGGTATTCGCGATAGAGCGAAACCTCCGCATCGCGGTCGTAGTCTTCGAATTCGCCTTCGTCCATCAGGGTCAGTCTATGCCCTTGGCCGATGCGATGAGTAAAGCCATGAACAGCGCGGGTTTGAGCCAAAAGGAGAGATTTAGACTTAGAGAAAATCTGCCCTAGGCTAGTGGCTTGCGAGGAAGGTTAGAAGTTTGTCCGCTGAAAGTCCAAAAGTCGTAATTCGAGTTGGCGATAGTGAGTCGGAGCTGCCAGTTGTGCAAGCCACCGATGGTCACAGTGGAATAGACATTTCAGGACTGCTGGCGAAAACCGGATTGGCCACTTACGACCAAGGATTTGTTAACACCGCCTCCACCAAGAGCGCGATTACCTATATAGATGGAGAAAATGGCATCCTGCGCTATCGCGGGTACCCAATCGAGCAGCTCGCAGAAAAAAAGTCTTTCTTAGACGTGGCTTTCCTCCTTATTTACGGTCACCTGCCATCAGAGAGCGAACTAACTGAATTTGATGGAAAGATGCGACGCCACACACTTTTGCACGAGGACTTAAAGGACTTCTTTCGGGCATTTCCAACCTCAGCCCACCCGATGGCGATTATTTCCGCATCCATCTCCGCACTGTCGACTTTCTATCCAGATTCATTGGATCCGAAGGATCCAGAACAGGTTGAACTTTCAACTATTCGATTGCTAGCCAAAATGCCAGTGGTGGCAGCATATGCCCACAAAACGTCACTTGGTCAGGCGCTGATGTATCCAGACAACTCACTTGGAATGGTTGAAAACTTTTTGCGCATGACATTTGGAACATACGCGGAGGCTTACACCCAAAACCCACTGGTAACCAAGGCGCTTGACACTCTCCTGCTGCTTCATGCGGACCACGAGCAGAACTGTTCTACCTCAACGGTACGACTAGTCGGATCCTCGCAGGCAAACCTATTTGCATCTGTCTCTGCAGGCGTTAACGCCCTGTTCGGTCCGCTGCACGGCGGAGCCAATGAAGCGGTACTAGAGATGTTGAAGTTCATCAAAGACTCTGGCGAGGGTGTAAGTAAATACGTTGAGCGTGTCAAGAACAAAGAAGATGGCATTCGCCTAATGGGATTCGGTCACCGTGTCTATAAGTCATTTGACCCTAGAGCAAAGATTGTGAAGGCGACCGCTGACAAAGTGCTGGCCGAGCTTGGGGTGAAGGATCCACTGCTAGACATTGCGAAAGAGTTGGAAGCAGCTGCCCTAGCTGATGACTACTTTGCTGAGCGCAAGCTTTATCCAAATGTTGATTTCTACACCGGCGTGATCTACAAGGCCATGGGATTCCCAGCCAAGATGTTCACACCGCTGTTCGCCATTGGCCGATTACCCGGTTGGATTGCTCACTGGCGCGAATTGATGGAGGACTCAACAGCCCGGATTGGTCGCCCGCAGCAGGTTTACACCGGAGCTACCGAGCGCTCACTCTAAAGAAGTAGACAGAAGTATCGCCATAAGTCCTCTGGCTCTCTAATGCAAGTCCCACGAGCTCAGGCGCAAGCTCACGACTACTTCGCTCCACAACCACTAAAGCTTGATCCGCTAAGCAATTGCTTAGCATTTGAGACAATTCTGTGAGCTTCTGATTTTTCATTTCGTAGGGTGGATCGAGCAAAACTAAGTCAAATTTAGACTTTGTAGATTTCAGATAAGCCTCAGCGTCTTTGCAAACCAATTCAATTTCAGACATTGCATTCTGTTTCGCCATGGCACTTTTCACGACTTCAATGTTTTTCTGACAGACACTCGCTGCACGCTTTGATTTTTCAACTGCAACTAATGATGCTGAGCCACGTGAAATGGCTTCCAGCCCCAAGGCGGCGGTCCCAGCAAATAGATCCAACACTCGAGAGCCGGCTATCGCATCAATTGATTCCAGCGCAGAGAACAAACTCTCTTTAACCCGATCGGCGGTTGGTCGCGTGACATTTGCTGGTGCTGCCAAGCGCAGAGACCCAACCAGACCCGCAATTATCCTGCTCATAAGGTGAGCCTAGTCAAAACAGTAGGTTCCAGGCTCCAAGATTGTTGGGTGCTAGAAAAAGGCGAGAAGCTTACGATGCTTGGCGAAAAGACAGCCAAGGCATTTGCGCGCCAGCTAGACATCAAGACAACAGGTGAGCTGCTGCAGCACTATCCGCGTCGATATCTCAAGCGCGGTGAACTTACAAAGATCGCAGACTTACCCGTCGGCGAAATTGCAACGGTAGTTGGTGAAATTGTCGCCGTCTCAGCGCGCTACATAAAAGGCCGTGGCGGCCACATTCTGGAAGCATCTATTTCAGATGGGACATCAGTCTTGAGCCTTGCTTTTTTCGGACAAGCTTGGCGAAAAGATGAATTGACCAAAGGACGTAGGGGTTTCTTCAGTGGAAAAGTCGGCATGTTCTCCGGAAAGTTGCAGCTAGCTCATCCGGATTACGAGCTCTTCGATGAAATAACCGAAGCCGAGGCAAAAGCCTGGGCTGAGCTGCCAATCCCGGTTTATCCAGCCACCTCGACCCTGCCAAGTTGGCGAATTGAAAAGGCAATCAGGCAAGTCCTAGGTCAGACCCAAATCGAAGAAGTAATTCCGAAGGAAATTCTAGAAAAACAACATTTGATTGGCCTTGCCTCTGCAATCCACAAGATTCATCAGCCGACAAAAGACGCTGACTATGAGGCGGCGATTGAGAGCTTGAAATTCCATGAAGCGCTTTTGTTACAACTAGGTCTGATTCAAAAGCGAAAGTCCCATGCCGAGCATTCAGCCGCAGTGCTGGATGATCTGAGTAAAGCTTTAGAGTTTGAGAAACACTTGGATTTTTCGTTTACTGACTCGCAGCTCAAAGTAAATGATGAGATTCAGGCTGACCTGGCAAGTGGCAGGCCAATGCATCGGCTATTGCAGGGTGAAGTTGGCTCAGGAAAAACTGTTGTGGCACTTAGAGCAATCATGTTGGCATTTGCTAAAAATCAACAATCCGTTCTGCTAGCCCCCACTGAAGTTTTGGCAGAACAGCACTATCAATCAATCAGCAAGACCCTGGGTCCAGAGCTTTCACGGCAGCTAGGTCTAACACTGGTCACTGGCAGCCTCTCGGCAGCAGAAAAGAAGAAGAATCTGCTGGATCTTGCGAGCGGTAAGTGTCTGTTGGCCGTTGGCACACATGCTCTGTTTGCGCAAAAGATACAATTTGCCGACCTAGCCCTGGTAGTGATTGATGAGCAGCACAGATTCGGAGTGATGCAGCGTGAAGCCATCAAACAAAAAGGTCGAAAGAGTCCTCACGTCCTAACCATGACCGCAACCCCCATCCCCAGAACTATCGCCATCACTGCCTTCGGGGATCTAGAGGTTTCTACCCTGAAGGAGCTACCACAGGGCAGAAAGCCGATTGAAACATTCGTTGTTCCGCTTGAGAACTCAGCGCTGGTTTCAAGGGTTTGGCAGAGAGTGGCCGAAGAGGTAGCGAAAGGGCGGCAGGCATTTGTAGTTTGTCCTCGCATCGATGGGAAAGAATACGAGGAGAATTTTGAGGAAAGCGCGAAAGCGACACCAGCGGCTGCAGCAACCGAGGTCTTTGAATCACTCAGGAAAAATCCTGCTCTCGCTGGACTGAGCATCGCACTTATGCATGGTCGGCTCTCATCGGATGAAAAGCAAACGATTATGACCAGCTTTGCGGCAGGAGAAATAAACATTCTGGTTTCGACTACCGTAATTGAGGTCGGCGTCAATGTCCCCAATGCCACAACCATGGTTGTGTTGGACGCGGACCGTTTTGGTATCTCTCAACTTCACCAGTTACGAGGACGTGTCGGCCGAGGAAACCACAGTGGCATTTGTCTGCTTGTTTCAGCCAGTGCGGAAGGCAGCCTAGCCAGCCAGCGCTTGAGTGCCCTTGCTCAGACCAATGATGGCTTCAAGCTCAGCGAGTTGGACCTTGAGCTGCGAGGCGAAGGCGATGTCTTAGGAGAGAATCAAGCAGGGGCGAGATCTCAACTGAGGCTGTTGAAAGTAACTCGTGACGGTGAATTGATCGAGAAAGCCAGGCTGCTAGCCAAAGAGATTCTGCAGGCTGAACTGCCAGCTCAACTGCAACATGGAATTGATCTCATGAGAATTGGAGCACTGAGCAGTTCCTAGAACAGCTCGTCACTGAGGATTTTGCTGAGCCAAGTTTTTCGGTGTATCTCACTGGGGCCATGTAATCGAAGAGCCTGAATGTGACTGGGCGAGCTATAGCCCTTGTTAGAGGCAAAGTCATAATTCGGATATCTCTGATCAAGTTCAATCATTAGGGAATCCCTACTCACTTTGGCGATAATCGATGCAGCCGATACTGCAGCACAGTCGCGATCTGCTTTTATCTTGGTATGGACACCAGGTTGCTCGAGCCAGTTCAAATTTCCGTCCAGCAAAATCGCTGCATCCGGGATTGCGAGTTCTTCTAGGCATTTCAAGCCCGCAGTTTTCAAAGAGCTAATGATTCCGCGCTGATCAATTTCCTGGGCACTCACAAAGGCAACTGCACTCCTACCCCAACCTTGAGCGCGCTGGGCAATCTCTGGTCGCTTTGACTCACGGATCAATTTAGAATCTTGCAAACCCTCAGGTACCTGCATTAGCTGCTCAATCGTGAGAACAAAGGCCCCGACCGCAACCGGCCCAGCCAGTGATCCCCTCCCCACCTCATCGATTGCAATGACTGCTGAGTGATTGGCTAGGAGTTCTCTTTCAAACTCAAGGGTTGGGAACGACACTGAAAGTCTCGGGATAGTTGGACAACCATGTCCAGTTTTCAAAAGGCCAACTGATTACAAATGCATTCCCCACAACCACTGAAATTGGAACAAAACCACCCGTAGGGAGATCTTGGTGATATCTGGAATCAGTTGAGTTGGGTCGATTGTCACCCATCACCCAGTAGTGACCCTCGGGCACGGTTACTGCAAACTCCATCTCGGATGGAGTATTTGCTCCGATGTATGGTTCTGTCACCGGCTGCCCGTTCACGGTCAACTTTCCATCCGCATCGCAACAAACCACGGTGTCACCCGGTAAGCCAATTACCCTCTTCACCAAATGCTCGGCAGAGTCTGGCGCGGTAATTCCAAAAGTGCCCAGAATAAAATCGGAGACTTCCTGAATTGGCTCTTTGGGAGTTTCAGGAATCGCGCCTAGCCAACCGCCTGGGTCACGAAATACAACAACATCACCTCGGTGAATCGGCATGACTTCAGGCGCCATAACGTTCACGATTATTCGATCATTAATCTGAAGAGTTTCAAGCATTGAACCAGAGGGTATGTAGAAACTGCGAATCAAAAAAGCTTTGATGAGTACCGACAGCACCAAGGCTGTGCCGACAATTACAACGAAATCGATTACAAAAGAAGCAAACCAGTTTTTTCGTAACTTGTTTACCCGGCGACGCATGGACGCAAGTAAAGATTGATTACGGGGTCGCTCCCCGGGAACTGACATGATGCCAGTCTAAATTAGGCGTCTGTGTTATCGCGCTTTTCGCGAATTTTCGCTGCTTTTCCTGAAAGGTCTCTTAGGAAGTAAAGCTTGGCTCGCTTGACGTCACCCTTAGAAACAACCTCAATCTTGTCAATTGATGGGCTGTGAACTGGGAAGGTTCTTTCGACACCGACCTGGAAGGAAATCTTGCGAACAGTGAAAGTTTCACGAACACCGGCACCTGACTTACGAATTACCAGGCCCTGAAAAACCTGGACACGGCTGCGGTTACCTTCAACGATGTTTACGTGAACCTTTACGGTGTCACCTGTGCGGAACTCAGGAACGTCAGACTTTAGGGTCTTGGCGTCGAGTGAATCAAGAATGTGCATTTCCAGCTCTTTCCTTTAGCACGCAGGACTAAACGGTCTAGTTGATTTCTGTGCTCTTTGCTCCCCTGCGGCAGAGACCCTGGGCACAGCGCTAAATTCTGCCACAGCT
>CAZTLT010000031.1:0-635 GCA_964614615.1 uncultured Aquiluna sp.
ACGTTTATTTTTGAAATAAGCAAATAAAAAAACAGGGTGGCTTAGCCACCCTGTCTCTTTAGTTGACCTTCTTAGAAGTCCATTCCTCCAGCACCTTCACCGGCAGCTGGTGCTGCTGGCTCTGGCTTCTCTGCAACAACTGCTTCGGTTGTTAGGAAAAGCCCAGCGATGGATGCTGCGTTCTGAAGAGCTGATCTGGTGACCTTTACTGGGTCGTTGATGCCAGCCTTCAGCATGTCTACATACTCACCTGTTGCGGCATTGAGACCGTGGCCATCTGGCAAGTTTGCAACCTTCTCCGCAACAACACCCGGCTCAAGACCCGCGTTGATAGCGATTTGCTTTAGCGGAGCTGAAATTGCAACTCGAACAATATTTGCACCAGTTGCCTCGTCGCCCTCGAGCTTTAGGCTTGCGAAAGTGGTCTTGCCAGCCTGCAGCAGTGCTACACCGCCACCTGCAACAATTCCCTCTTCGACTGCAGCCTTGGCGTTGCGAACTGCGTCCTCAATGCGGTGAGCTGGGCAGCCTCTTGTGATTCCCAATCCGTCTGGTTGACGCTGGCAAACCCGACCAAATAAGGCGCGGAGCCAGTCTGGTTGAGATTACGTGAGTCCGATAGCTTGCCTGCGACA
>CAZTLT010000031.1:645-10391 GCA_964614615.1 uncultured Aquiluna sp.
TGCGGACTGCGTCCTCAATGCGGTGCTTGCGCTCCTTGAGTTCAACCTCGGTAGCAGCACCTGCCTTGATCACAGCTACACCACCAGCTAGCTTGGCCAGACGCTCTTGGAGCTTCTCACGGTCGTAGTCGCTGTCAGTGTTCTCAATTTCACGGCGAATCTGCTCAACACGACCTGCAATCTGGCCAGCGTCACCGGCTCCTTCGACGATTGTGGTTTCGTCCTTGGTGATAACTACCTTGCGAGCGCGTCCCAACATTGCTAGGTCCGTGTTCTCTAGCTTCAGGCCTACTTCTTCGGCAATGACCTGACCACCGGTCAAAATTGCGATGTCCTGCAGCATTGCCTTGCGGCGATCTCCAAAGCCAGGAGCCTTCACGGCAACCGACTTGAAAATTCCACGAATCTTGTTGACAACCAAAGTTGCCAAAGCTTCGCCCTCAATGTCTTCCGCAATAATCAGCAGAGGCTTACCTGCCTGCATGACCTTGTCTACGACTGGGAGTAGCTCTTTCATGTTTGAGATCTTGCTGTTTGCAATCAAGATGTATACATCTTCCAAAACAGCTTCTTGACGCTCTGGGTCGGTCACCATGTAAGCAGAAACGTAGCCCTTGTCGAATCTCATACCCTCAGTCAGCTCAAGCTGAATACCAAAGGTGTTGGACTCTTCAACTGTGACGACACCCTCTTTACCAACCTTGTCTATTGCTTCCGCGATAATCTCGCCAATGGTTGTGTCACCAGCAGAGATAGATGCGGTTGCTGCAATCTGCTCCTTGGTCTCAACATTAACTGCCATCTTGAGAAGAGTTTGAGTAACTGCTTCAGTGGCCTTGTCGATACCGCGCTTTAGGGTGATTGGGTCAGCACCGGCTGCAACGTTGCGCAGACCTTCCTTGACGAGTGCTTGTGCCAAAACAGTTGCTGTGGTGGTTCCATCACCAGCAACGTCGTCGGTCTTCTTTGCTACTTCTTTTACTAACTCGGCACCAATCTTCTCGAAAGGATCCGATAATTCGATTTCCTTGGCGATTGATACACCGTCGTTAGTAATGGTGGGGGCGCCCCACTTCTTCTCGAGCACCACGTTACGACCGCGGGGACCAAGGGTCACTTTCACGGTGTCGGCCAGGATGTTCAGGCCGCGCTCGAGGCCACGACGTGCCTCTTCATCGAAGGTAATGATTTTTGCCATTTGGGTTTCTCCCGTTGCACTAAGACTTGGATTAGCACTCGACTTTTGAGAGTGCTAATAAAGTTTTAGCACTCTTGGGCCCAGAGTGCAAGCGGAAATACCCCGCCCAGTGGACGGGGTCCCGATTTAGGCCTTATTTAGAGGACTCTGATGTTCTCAGCTTGCAGGCCTTTGTCGCCCTGCTTGACGTCAAACTCGACCCGCTGGTTCTCTTTGAGTTCGCGGTATCCGTCTGACTGGATTGCTGAGAAGTGTGCAAATACGTCTGGTCCGTCGTCCTGGGTAATGAACCCAAAACCCTTCTCAGAGTTGAACCACTTTACGGTTCCTTGTGCCATTGTTGCTCCTGATGCTTAAGCCACGTGCGTAATTCACACGTGCATCGGGCTCAACCTAGGTCCTGCTCGACTCCTCCACTCTATTCTGGATAGTGTCTGGGACAAAATTAGTTACAGAACGGTTATAAATGGCTAGGAGGCTAATTTCATGAAATATGAGGTCTACAAGACTGATGATCAGTGGAAACAAGAGCTCAGCGAGTTCGAATACCACGTATTGCGCCTAGCCGGGACCGAGCGGCCCTGGACCGGGGAACTGCTAGAAGAGACCAGAGCTGGTAGCTATCACTGTCGCGGCTGCGATGCCTTCCTTTTCGAATCGGACACCAAATTTGACTCCCACTGCGGTTGGCCTAGCTTCTATAAGCCGCAGGGCAATGACGCTATCGAGTACATCGAAGATCGCTCGCACGGAATGCTCCGCACTGAGGTGAGATGCGCTAAGTGTGGATCCCACCTGGGCCACGTTTTTGATGACGCGCCACAGACCCCAACTGGTGATCGCTACTGCATCAACTCTGTCAGCATCACATTCAAACCCAAGCACTAATTCCCGCTAGCATCGCCTTGGTAGAGGGAGACTAATTGCTCGGTCTTGGAACAATCATCAACGTAGTCGCAATCATTACCGGCGCTAGTTTCGGGGCTTTGCTTGGGCATCGCCTTCCAGAAAAAATGCTTCGTGTTCTCACCGATGCCATGGGATTGGTTGTGCTGGTCATTGGAGCGCTAAACCTGATGGCTCTGTGGGATAGCTCCTACGTTGAAGCTGTTACCAGTGCAGGAACATTGCTGGTCGTCCTTGGTGCATTGCTGATCGGTGGAATTGTTGGTTCACTGCTAAAAATCGAAGAGCGGCTCGAAAACTTTGGCAGTTGGCTTCAAAAGAAAACCAGCAGAGAAAATTCTGGATCAAGAGAAAAGTTCATCGAGGGCTTTGTCAACGCGTCTCTACTTTTTACCATCGGACCCATGGCGGTTCTCGGTGCGCTGTCGGATGGGCTAGGCGAGGGCTTTGAAACCTTGGCACTGAAGTCAACTCTGGATGGTTTCACTGCGATTGCATTTGCCGCAGCGCTTGGCTGGGGTGTTGCCTTTTCGGCAATACCGGTTGGAATTTGGCAGGGAGCTTTAACTGTTGCAGCGGCTTTCGCTGGAGCACTGATGCCGGCTGCGGTGGTGGCGTCGATAACCGCTACCGGTGGAATCTTGCTGTTGGGAACGGGGCTTCGAGTACTGCAAATAAGAATGGTGAGCGTTGCTTCTCTACTGCCAGCGTTAATTGTGGCGCCGATTCTGACTCTTTTGGTGCAAGCATTTATCTAGCTGGAGCCGACCACGGGACTCGAACCCGTAACCCCCGCATTACAAGTGCGGTGCGCTACCAATTGCGCCAGGTCGGCCTACTGCCCAGAAAGTTTAGCGTTACTGCGCCATCGCTGACTGGACAAATGCGGCAAAGTTAGCAGCCGAGACTAGCTCTTCGCCGGTGGTCCAGACATACTGCTGACCATTTACCAAGATGGTTGGTGTTCCACTGACTTTGATGCCCTGTTGCGGTTCTGCTAGAACATTGTCGGTGTGCTGGACGATATAGTCAGCAAAGCTCTTGGCTTGGATGCAGCCCTTGATTTCCTCGGTGCCTGCACCAGCAGCGGTGGCGAATTCAAAAATCGCATCATCGCTGTGGCCTTCAGTTCCCTCTTCAGATTGATTGAGCATCATGGTTTCGTGGAAATCAAAGAAGGCATCTGGTTCAAAGTTCGCTACACAAAAAGCCGCGTTTGCAACGCGCGATGAATATTTGTTGAGGGATGCTCGATCTAGGAATGAGATTGGTCTTACTTCTAATGTTGCAGCCCCCGTGTCTACCCATGATCTGATTTGGGCAGAGTTTGGAACGTCAAAAGCTTGGCAAACTGGGCACTGGTAATCCACGTAAATCACAATCTCGGGTATCGGTCCCTCGGCGTCTGGGGTAGGTGTCTTGGTGTCAGTGAAGGCCTGCAAACCAACGCCGAGCTTGATGCCACCAAATTCGGTTAGGTTCTTCGGAACCTCTGAGACCACTGGCGCCTCTGCGCGGTTGGCCTGCTCAATGGCAATAACTGCAGCCACTCCTCCGATGATGCCCAGTGCGACAAGAACTACGGACACCTGAATCAAGAGCTTGCCGCGCTTTTCCTTCTTGGCATTCTGTGCTCTTAGCTCCTTGGCCTTGGCTCTGGCGGCCTCGCGCTGCTCGGATCTGGTCGGCTTCTGGTTCATTGGGCTCCCTTTTCAAGGTCTTTTGCGACCCCACCATTCTAAGTAGTAGCTGGCATACTTATCCCACCTGCCTCGGCAGGCACTCATCACTACGGATCGTCCGGCACGTACCTGCCGGTGAAGGAGTAATCATGGCATCAGTGTCATTTAAAGGCGCGACTCGCCTCTATCCAGGGGGAACCAAGCCAGCAGTAGACAAGCTAGACCTAGAGATTAGGGATGGTGAATTTCTTGTTCTGGTTGGACCATCCGGTTGCGGAAAATCAACCTCGCTTCGAATGCTGGCTGGACTAGAAGACGTAAACGAAGGCGCTATTTATATCGGAGACCGCGACGTTACCGACGTCCCACCCAAGGACAGAGACATTGCAATGGTTTTCCAAAATTACGCTCTCTACCCGCACATGACCGTGGCGGAAAACATGGGCTTCGCCCTAAAGATTGCCGGCGTCAGCAAGGAGGAGCGAGCTCAACGCGTTTTGGAGGCTGCAAAGCTGCTAGATCTCGAGCCATACCTAAATCGCAAACCAAAGGCACTTTCTGGTGGCCAACGTCAACGTGTTGCGATGGGTCGCGCAATTGTTCGCCAGCCGCAAGTGTTCTTGATGGACGAACCTCTTTCCAACCTCGATGCCAAACTACGTGTTCAGACCAGAACTCAAATCGCTTCCTTGCAGAGAAGACTTGGCGTGACAACTGTCTACGTCACTCACGACCAGGTTGAAGCGATGACCATGGGCGACAGAGTGGCTGTTTTGAAAGATGGAGTTCTACAGCAGGTTGATTCCCCTCGGGCGCTTTATGACAAACCAAAGAATGTGTTTGTTGCTGGCTTTATCGGATCACCAGCAATGAACTTGCTGCAACTTGCCATTGTTGACGGTGGTGTTCAATTTGGTGATGAGATCTTGCCAGTGGATAGAAGTATTTTGGCCAAGACAAACTCCAAGAAAGTCACAGTCGGTATTCGCCCGGAGAAGCTCACGCCAGCTCCGCACGGCTTGGTCGCTGATGTTGACGTGGTGGAAGAGCTTGGCAGCGACGGCTACCTCTATGGTCGAGCTCAACTCGATGGCACGGAGCAAGCAATTGTTGTTCGCGTCGACACCCTCAACCACCCAAGAGCCGGTGAAAAGATTCACCTACACGCCGACAAGGACTCTCTCCACCTCTTTGATGTGGAAAGCGGAGAGCGCCTGAACTAATTGATGGCTCCCAGCCTTTCCATTACAGCTGCCACGGCAGAACCAGCTCTGCTGGACCTGCCGTGGCACTTGCCATTGGAAGATTGGCCAAAGGAAACCATTGCCGCCCTTCCCAAGGGTCTTTCTCGCCACACTGTTCGATTTGCTTATTTAGGCGAGCACGTCATTGCCATCAAGGAAACGCTGCTTGATTTAGCGCAGCGTGAGTATGAGATGCTCCGCAAGCTTGAGAAGTTAGACATTCCCTGCGTTGAACCGTTTGCGATTATTTCAAATCGAAAAGACTTAGCTGGCAATGAGCTGCCAGCAGTCTTGATTACCCGCCACCTCAAGTTCGCTCTTCCCTATCGGGCAATGTGGTCGCAGGGTCTGCGGGAGCAAACTGCCAAGCGGCTGGTCGATGCGCTATCGCTGTTGCTTGTTCGATTGCACCTAGCAGGATTTTTCTGGGGTGATGTTTCACTCTCAAACACCTTGTTTAGGCGTGATGCGGGCAAATTTGCTGCCTACCTGGTGGACGCTGAGACCGGTCAGCTGTATGAGGGAATGCTCTCTAATGGCCAGCGCGAAAATGACTTAGAAATTGCCAGAGTGAACATTGCAGGTGAGCTAATGGACCTGATTGCCTCTGGCAAAGGAATTGAAATTGACCCGGCAACGGTTAGTCAGCGAATTGTCGATAAGTATCGTGAGCTCTGGAAAGAGCTGACTGCTGTTGAGGTAATCGACTCATCAGAGCGCTGGCGAATTGCCAAGCGAGTTCAGCGCCTAAATGAGCTGGGTTTTGACATCGAAGAGCTGTCCATGACCCAGGATCAAGACGGGCAAACTGTCAAAATCCAACCCAAGGTTGTTGATGCTGGCCATCACGCACGACGCCTTTTGCTACTGACGGGTTTGGATGTGGAAGAAAACCAAGCTCGCAGGTTGCTAAATGACATCGATCAATACCGTCTTAGCAATAGCCGGCCAGGCGCCGATGAAGAGGTAATGGCTCATGAATGGCAATCAAACGTATATGAACCGGTAGTTGGCGCTATTCCTTTTGAACTAACTGGCAAATTGGAACCAGCAGAAATATTCCACGAAGTTTTGGAGCACAGGCTCAAGAAATCTGAGCAAGCTGGTCACGACATCTCGCTCGAGGATGCAGTTAGGTCTTACGTGTCTGAGGTGCTAGCCAACCGCAGAGATGAAGCCTCATATCTGGCGACCAGCTCAACCACCGCAGCCATCTCGCTTCCAAACCCGGTACCAACTGGGGTAATTGTGGCGCAGGATGAAGATGAGGGAGACTGGCGCGATAAGGTCTAGCGCGAGCTAGCGATTTTGTAGAGGGCTACCGAGACCGCAATTCCCGCGTTCAGAGACTCCGTCTTAGCACCAATTGGAATACTGACAATCTGGTCACAGTTTTCACTAACCAGCCTGGATAGGCCCTTACCTTCCGAGCCAACAATTAGTAGCAGCGGTGAGTCGGAAAGGGTGAAGTCTGGCAAGCTAACGTCGCCATCGCCATCGAGCCCCACAACAAATAATCCACGTTTTTTATAGTCAGCAATCACTTGATTGAGATTTGCAACCATAGCAATCGGCATTCGGGCTGCCGCTCCTGCAGAAGTTTTCCACGCGCTGGCTGTTACCCCGACGCTTCTTCTTTGGGGAAGAACAATTCCATTTGCGCCAAACGCAGCAGCGGAGCGGATTATGGCGCCAAGATTTCTTGGATCGGTGATTCCATCCAGCGCAACGAGTAAAGGGCTAGCTGATTGAGAAAGTGCTCTGTCGAGTAGTTCAGCACTCGAGATGTAGGTGAATTCAGGCACTTGTAGCGCGATGCCTTGGTGAACGACATCACCCCCACACATTCGATCAATCTCGCTCCGAGTTACCTCTCCAACCGGTATGCCTCGGTTATTAGCCAAGGCGATTGCTTCTCGCACCCGATCGTCCAAGTCGACTTTTTGTGAAATAAAAAGTGCTGTCGCTGGAATTTTTGCTCGCAGTGCCTCTACCACCGAGTTTCTTCCCCAGACAACCTCATGAGCAGAAGACTTTTTGGTGCGAGTGGGGCCCTGTCGGCGAGGTTTGGTTGTTTGGGCTTGCTTTGCTTTCTTTGCTTTATAAGCCTTGTGGTATGGGCGATCTTCTGCTTTTGGGGTTGGACCTTTGCCGCGCAATGCTTTGCGACCGTGACCACCGGTTCCCTTGGTTGGTTTCTTTTTGGCTGCCATTAGCTAATGCTCCAATGGGTGCCACTTGGACCATCAGAGAGCTCAATCCCGCTTTCCTCCAGCTGTTGCCGAATTGAGTCCGCCAGCTCAAAATTCTTTTCCTTGCGAGCTTGTTCTCGTTGATCAATCAGCCTTTTGACCAGCCGGTCTAGCGCTTTGTGTTCTTCGCTGTTTGAACTCTGCCACTGTTTCGGAGCAAGCCCAAGTACCTCCAGCATCTGCTCAACTTCAGCCCGGTGACCAGCGGCTTCGCGCCACTGCTGCTCGTCTAGTTCTTTATTTCCAGCACTAACCGCTTCGTGAATCACTGCAAGCGCAGCTGGGACATTTAGGTCATCATTCATTTCTGCAACAAACGCCTGCGGCAGCCCAAGGCTTGCATCAATCTGCGCAAACTGAGTTTGCTTGAGCTCACGTTCTGCTCTTCTCAGGAAAGCAAACAGGCGATCCAGTGCAGCTTCGGCTTCTGCCAAGACAGCGGGTTGATAATCCAAGACCGAGCGGTAATGAGCGCTTGCTAGGTAATAGCGCACGGCTGCTGGGCTTGCCAGTTCAAACAAATCAGAGCTGGAAACTGTGTTTCCAATTGACTTGGACATCTTTTGCCCACCGACATTTACTAGACCGTTGTGGAGCCAATAGTTGGCAAACTTATCTCCCGCTGCTTTGGATTGTGCAAGTTCGTTTTCGTGATGAGGAAATCTAAGGTCTAATCCCCCGCCGTGGATATCAAAATTCGTACCAAGGTAGTGAGTGGCCATTGCAGAGCACTCGATGTGCCAGCCTGGCCTGCCTTTGCCAAAGGGAGAGTCCCAGCTAGCGCTCTCGGGCTCTTCTGGTTTTGTTGCCTTCCAGAGTGCAAAGTCTGTCTGAGCTTTTTTACCTTTGTGCAGCTCTTCAGAATCCATGTCAGATAAATCTTGATTGGTGAGCTCGCCGTAGCTTGGCCAGCTTCCAGTATCAAAATAAACATCAGCTGAGCCATCGGCCTTGTAAGCGTGACCACTGCTAACTAACTTTTGAATAAGTTCGATCATTTGCGGGATGTGCCCGGTCGCTCGCGGTTCAAGCTTTGGGGCAGCCAGCCCTAGTCGCTGATAGTCCCTACTGAAGAGCTGCTCGTTATTGTAAGCAACTTCCCACCACTGCAGTTTCTGTTCTTTCGCTTTTTCCAAGACCTTGTCATCGATGTCTGTGACATTGCGAATCAATGTAACTTTTAGACCCTGGGCAGTTAGCCAACGCGAAAGAATGTCATACACCAGAGCGGATCGCAGGTGTCCGATGTGAGGCTCTGACTGAACCGTGGGTCCGCAGACGTAAATGCCCACTTGGCCCGCCGTGATTGGCTTAAAGTCACGCAGTTCACCCGCATGGGTGTCGAACAACTTCATGGAAAGAGCCTAGCTTTGCGTTCTTACCAAGGCGGTTGCCACCGCGGCAATACCGCGTGAATCCGCCAGAAATCCCAGTCCATCGGTAGTGGTGGCAAGCACGGACACAGGTGCTCCAACCACTTCGCTCAGGTGGTGCTCAAGTTCAATTCGGCGCGGGGCAATTTTGGGCTTTTCGGCAATTATCTGCACCGCCACATTTACCGGAGTAAATCCGTTTTGTCCCAGCAGTGAAAGCGTCTCTCTGATAAATCGCTCACCCGATGCTCCAGCGTATTCATTGCGATCAGTTCCGAAGTTTGACCCGATGTCACCCAGATTTGCCGCTGAAAGAAGGGCATCGACAATTGCGTGCGCTACTGAATCTCCGTCGGAGTGACCCTCTAATCGATGAAGTTCTGGCCACTCCAAGCAGCCCAGCATCAAAGTTCCTTTTTCACCAAAATGATGAGCATCCGCTCCAATACCGCTTCTCACATCAGCAAAGATTGCTCTGGCGCGCTCTAAATCAGATGGATAGGTAATTTTGAAGGCGTGCTCATGTCCGTCCACAATGGCGGTGCGAATACCCAGAGACTCCAGAAGACCCGCTTCGTCGGTAAAGGTGGATTGAGCTTTGGCAAAACTTTCCCGCAGAGTCTTTACTCGGAAACCTTGCGGAGTCTGCACCATTCGAAGCTTGGAACGATCAAGAGTGTGATCAACCCAGCTTTCGGAAACTTCTTTAATGGTGTCAGCCGGGTTGATTGCCGGCACAACACTCTCCGCATACTCAAGAGCGGCAGCTACTCGCTCAAATACCTCTTTTGGTGTGAAAGCGCGAGCAGCGTCGTGCACTAAGACCAGGTCAGTTGTTACCTCCGCCATTCCATTGGCGACTGAATCCTGTCGAGTTTCACCGCCCACAACTACTTTGAAGTCATCAAAGAACTTTGCTGTTAGGCGAGTGAATTCGCCAAGTAATTCTTCTGGAGCGACAACAACCAGTTGATCTGGGTTGAATTCGGAAATGTGAAGAAGTGAGAGCTCTAGCAAAGATTTTCCAGCAACTGTAGTTGCTGCTTTTGGCTGTCCGGCACCGAGTCTTGTCCCTTTACCGGCGGCAACTA
>CAZTLT010000032.1:0-10162 GCA_964614615.1 uncultured Aquiluna sp.
TTCTCGCTAAACTTGTGCAGATGGCGGTCACTAATAAAGAGGTAAGCGAGGCACTTGCTTCATCGCAGGAGCTACTTCGCTCAATCGACACCGCCCAGAAGCTAAGAGCCGCCAAAAATTCGCTAGTCGGAGAGAGCTCGCCACTGAGTCTCCTATATTCACAAATCAAGTCTCTACCGGCAGAGCAGCGAGCAGAAGCTGGAAAACTCGTTGGAGGGGCCAAGGCTGAATTTGAAAAAGAGTTTCAGGCGAAGGAAGCAGAGCTCGAGAAGATTGCCCGATCTGAGCAACTGCAGCAGGAACGAGTAGATCTCACAGCTGCCGGGTACATAATTCCCCATGGTGCTCGTCACCCGCTGTCTTTACTAATGGATCAAATCAGCGATGTCTTCGTGGGCATGGGTTGGGAAATTGCGGACGGCCCCGAGCTAGAAAATGAGTGGTTCAACTTCGATGCTCTGAACTTTCATCCAGATCACCCTGCTAGAGCGATGCAGGACACCTTCTTTGTCGCACCGGTTGAAAATCACCTGCTGCTTAGAACTCACACTTCTCCGGTTCAGGTTCGCTCTTTACTCGAACGACAGCTACCTGTTTATGTTCTCTGCCCAGGCAGAGTGTTCAGGACCGATGAACTGGATGCCACCCACACCCCGGTATTTCACCAGGTCGAGGGTTTAGCCGTTGACAAGGGTTTGACGATGGCAGATTTGCGGGGCACATTGGAACACTTTGCTCGCGTGATGTTTGGTGCAGAGGCAAAAATTCGCTTGCGTCCTAGTTTCTTCCCGTTTACTGAGCCATCAGCGGAATTAGATGTTTGGCATCCAGGCGCCAAGGGTGGTGCCCGTTGGGTTGAATGGGGTGGCTGCGGAATGGTAAACCCGAATGTCTTGCTCGCAGCCGGTATTGATCCCGAGGTTTACTCTGGTTTTGCTTTCGGAATGGGCATTGAAAGAACTCTTATGTTCCGCAATGGCGTAACTGACATGCACGACATGGTCGAGGCGGATATTCGTTTCTCTCGTCAATTTGGATCGGTGATCTGATGAAGGTCCCTCTGAGTTGGCTAGCTGAGTACGTTGATTTGATTGAAAACAATCCAAAATCCGTGATGGAACAATTGGTGCGGGTAGGGATTGAGGAAGAGTCAGCCATCGGCGGCGACATAACTGGCCCAGTAGTCGTGGGTAAAGTCCTTGATTTTGTTGAAGAGCCACAATCAAACGGGAAAACCATTCGCTGGTGTCAGGTGCAGGTCGCTCCCGATGGGAAGTTGGCGGTTGATGGCCAAGCGGGAATCCGCGGAATTGTTTGTGGTGCGAGAAACTTTGAAGTTGGCGATAAAGTCGTGGTTTCTTTGCCTGGTTCAGTTTTGCCAGGCGGATTCGCGATTAGCGCTCGCAAAACCTATGGCCATGTTTCGGATGGAATGATTGCGTCTTCGAAGGAGCTGGGCTTAGGGGATGACCACGCTGGCATCTTGCGCCTAACTGAAATCAACCTCGATCCCGAGTTAGGCGCCGACGCCATTGAGCTGCTAGGACTAGGGGAGTCAGCCGCGGAAGTAAATGTGACACCGGACAGGGGCTACTGCCTCTCCATCCGCGGCATCGCCAGAGAGTACTCGCATGCGACCGGCAGGAAATATAAGGATCCAGCTAGTTTGCTGAAGCCGCTGGCGGGCCAGGGTTTCCCTCTGAAAGTTGCTGACTCTTCGCCAATTCACGGACAGCCCGGTTGCTCGAGTTTCGTGCTGCTGGCAGTTGAAGGAATTGATGCTGAGGCTTCAACGCCGGCTTGGATGTCTAACCGATTGAAGCTATCCGGCATGCGTTCGATTTCAATTGCGGTTGATATCACGAACTACGTCATGCTCGAGCTCGGTCAGCCGCTGCACGCCTATGACCTTGACAAACTTTCAGGCGGCATCACGGTTAGGCGAGCTAAGCAGAACGAATCCATCACCACCCTGGATGGAAAGCAAAGAAAGCTAGATGGTGAAGACCTTTTGATCTGCGACGAATCTGGTCCAATCGGCATCGCTGGCGTCATGGGTGGGGCATCCACCGAAGTGAGCGAGACAACCACCAGGGTAATTTTGGAAGCGGCAATTTTTGACCCAATATCCATTGCACGCTCGGCCCGTAGGCACAAGCTTCCTTCCGAAGCTTCTAAGCGTTTTGAACGAGGCGTAGACCCTGAAGTTAGCGCTGTGGCAGCACACCGGGCTGCCAAACTTCTCGAAGAGCTGGCTGGCGGAAAAATCTCCAAACTCGGGGCTAACTTCAGCTCGCAAACCAGCAAAGTCACAATCAGCTTGCCGTTTGACTTTCCAAGCAAGTTGGTTGGGTTTGAATTTTCTGAGAAGCAAGTTGTCACAGCCCTAGAAATGATTGGCTGTGAAGTTAAGTCAAAGGCGAATAACTACCTAGTAACGCCACCTAGTTGGAGACCTGACCTAGGTCACAAAACTGACCTGGTCGAAGAGATTGCCCGTCTTGTTGGGTACCACGAGATTCCCTCCACTCTGCCAGTTGCCCCACCGGGCAGGGGACTTACCCGCAACCAACTATTGAGGCGAAACATCCTTTCCTCCTTGGTAGGAGCTGGCATGGTCGAAGTTTTGAACTATCCGTTTCTTTCTCCAGAGCAAAATAAATTTTTCTCCAAAGACTTTGGTGTCGAGCTGGAAAATCCACTTCAAGCTGAATATGGAGAGTTGAGAAAAGAACTACTGCCTGGGCTTCTGATCGCAGCCGCTAGAAACTTCGCTCGCGGCCTGACCGATTTGGCAATTATTGAAGAGGGTTCTGTTTTTCACCCGACCAGTGCAGCTACGGTTTTGGATTTGCCAGCGGGCAATCAGAGGCCGAGCCAAGAGATACTGCAGAAATTGAATGATTCGATTCCTTCTCAACCAAGACATCTAGCAGGTGTTTTTAGCGGTGACTGGGTAAGTGCGTCTGCTACGAACCCGGCAATCGAAGCCGGATATCCGCAAGCAATCTCAGCATTGCAAGTCGCTCTCACAGCTGCTGGAGTTCGATACCAACTTAATCAAGTCGAATTAGATGGTCTTCACCCTGGACGATCGGCCAAGGTTCTAATTGGGGAAAACGAAGTTGGTTTTGTCGGAGAGCTTCACCCGGACCTAGCCGAGGAACTGCATTTGCCAAGGCGGGTGGGGATTTTTGAGTTGGACCTCGACCGCGTGTATTCGCTTGCGCCTGCGGTAATTTCCGCAAGAGAAGTGATTGCAATGCCGGCTCTCACTCAAGATTTGTCTCTGGTGGTACCAGCTTCCGTTACAGCCCAGGACCTGCGAAATGTAATCGTGGGCGCTGCTGGTGAATTACTAGAGAGTTTGCGACTGGTAGATCAGTACCAGGGCGAGGGTATTGCGCCTGACAAGAAGTCCCTGACTTTCTCGATGATTTTTAGGGCAAAAGATAAGACTCTCACCCAGGCCGAAGCAAACGAGGTTAAGCTCGCAGCCGTGGCAGCTTGCGAGAGCGCATTTGGAGCAGAAATTCGTTCATGACATTCAAGGTCGCAGTTGCCGGGGCCAGCGGCTACGTTGGCGGGGAACTTCTGCGCCTGATCGCTCAGCATCCTGAACTGGAAGTCGTAACCGTTACTGCCGGGGAAAATGCAGGTCAACCACTTTCAAGCTTTCAGCCGCACCTTGCGCGTTATTCGAATCTAGTTCTTTCAGATACATCAGTTGAGTCGCTTTCCGGACATGATGTGGTCTTTCTGGCATTGCCTCACGGTAAGAGTGCGGAAATTGCAAGCAAGTTACCCATAGACACACTGGTAGTTGACTGTGGAGCTGATTATCGTTTGCGTTCCAGTGCCGAGTGGGAAAAGTACTATGGAGGATCGCACGCAGGCACCTGGCCCTACGGCATGCCAGAACTGACTTTGGCCGGGGGAGGCAAACTTCGCGATCAATTGCGCTCTACGAAACGGATTGCGGTGCCAGGTTGCAACGTTAGCGCTGTGACTTTGGCCCTGGCCCCCGCTCTTACCGGCGGACTGATAAATCCGACTGATTTAGTGGCAACCCTTTCGGTTGGAACATCCGGAGCTGGAAGAAGTTCGAAGAGCGAACTCTCCGCTAGTGAAATGCATGGCAATGCCAGGGCATACTCAGTAGCGGGTTCCCACCGCCACATACCTGAAATACTTCAAAATGTTGAGCTATCTTCTGGCCAGAGCGGCAGCATTTCCTTCACGCCAATCCTCGTTCCTATGTCGCGAGGAATCATTGCAGTAGTCAACGCTCTGCCGACAAAGAATTTCTCTATTGAGGCACTGTCTCAGACATACCGAGAGGCATACGGGCAAGAACCTTTTGTTAATTTCATGGGTTCAGACAAATTGCCAGAAGTAAAGAGTGTTGTTGGTTCGAATGCCGCCCAAGTCTGGGCAGGCTTTGATGAAAGAGCAAGTCGAGTGGTGTTTGTTTCTGTCCTCGACAATTTAGTCAAGGGGACCGCCGGAGCTGCTATCCAGAGTATGAACCTAGCGATAGGTATAAATGAAACCATCGGCTTGAGCGCGAATGGAGTTGCTCCTTGAGCGTTACGTTTCCAAAGGGATTCCTGGCCGCTGGGGTAGCAGCCGGACTCAAAACCAGCGGTAATCCTGACGTTGCGCTTGTAGTAAATCAAGGCCCAACGTCTTTAGCTTCTGCAGTGTTCACGTCCAATCGCTGTAAGGCAAATCCCATTTTGTGGTCAATGGAAGCTATCAAGGACCAATCAGCGCAGGCAATTCTCTTGAATTCTGGAGGTGCAAACTGCTACACGGGACCGGTGGGTTTTCAAACCACGCACCAATCAGCAGAGCTGGTCGCTGATCTTCTCAATTGCTCATCCCAAGATGTGCTGGTTTGTTCAACCGGAATCATTGGGGAACAACTAAACAGAGAGAAACTACTGAACGGAGTAAGAGAAGCTGTTAGCTTGCTATCGCAAGCTGGCGGCGAGGAAGCGGCCCAGGCAATCATGACTACCGATACCGTTCCCAAGTTAGCGACGGTTGAGTCTCTGACTGGATGGAGAATCGGTGGCATGGCAAAAGGGGCTGGCATGCTCGCGCCAGCTTTGGCAACCATGCTGGTTGTGATCACTACCGATGCCGTTGTTTCTGCTAAGACTTTGCAAGATTCGCTGCAAGAGGCAGTCAGACTAAGTTTCAATCGACTTGATTCGGACGGCGCAACCTCAACCAATGATCAGGTAACACTGCTTGCTTCCGGGGCCTCCGGGATTGAGGCTGACGATGCAGAATTTCAACAATTGCTTTCTTCGCTTTGCCTCGAGCTAGCCCGTCAGCTTATGCAAGATGCAGAGGGAGCCTCACATAACATCTATATAGAGGTTTCTGGCGCCAAGAACGAAGATGACGCTGAAGAAGTGGCCAGGGCGATTGCCAGAAACAATTTGTTCAAGACGGCTATTTATGGCAATGACCCTAACTGGGGAAGAATTCTGGCCGCCATTGGAACCACTCGGGCTACCTTTGATCCCTACGACATCGATGTTCGGATTAACGGAATTTTAATTTCCACCAAAGGAGCACCAGCGGAGGATAGATCTAAAGTCGACTTATCAGCTAGAGATGTGAAAATTGAAATCGATCTACATTCTGGAGACTCCTCCGCTACCGTATTAACTAACGACCTAACCGTTGCTTACGTCCAAGAGAACAGTGCTTATTCCAGCTAATGATTGACATCAATTCAGACAGCGAAATGGCTCGGGTCAAGGCTGAGACGCTCATTGAATCTTTAGATTGGCTGCGACAGTTTCATGACAAGGTGATAGTCATAAAATTCGGCGGCAATGCCATGGTCGATGAGGCGCTACAAAAAGCCTTTGCTCAAGACATTGCCTACTTACGCTACGTCGGAATCAAACCCGTGGTTGTTCACGGTGGCGGGCCGCAAATTACGGCTCGGTTGGCCGAACTTGGCATTGAGTCCGAATTTCGTGCTGGTATGAGAGTTACCGATGCACAATCAATACCTGTGATTAGAGATGTTTTGCGCAATCAGATTGGTGCTCACTTGGCCAAGCTCATCGATGACTCTGGCGCGAAGGCCCAGGTTCTATCAGGCGAGGACGAGAATCTTTTCAAGGCTGTGCTGGTTGCGGGCGAGACCAAAGAGGGTCCGGTTGACCTTGGTTTGGTAGGTGAGGTTCGATCAGTTAATCCAAGGGCTGTTTTGCAAGCAATTGATGCATCCGTCGTGCCCGTCATATCTTCTATCGCTCCGACCGTTGATGGCCAGGTGCTAAATGTCAATGCGGATCTGGCTGCAGCAGCTTTAGCGGTAGCGGTTGGGGCAGAAAAACTTATGGTGCTAACTGATGTTCAAGGTCTTTACTCTGATTGGCCAAACAAAAATTCGCTCATCTCCAGCATCTCCGCCGAAGAACTAAGGGAACTATTTCCAAATCTGGAAAGTGGAATGATCCCCAAGATGAAGGCTTGTCTGAGTGCGGTCGAGGGTGGCGTGCCCAAGGCTCACATTATTGACGGACGAACCCCTCACAGCATATTGTTGGAGGTCTTTACAAGAACTGGTGTTGGAACTCAGGTGACGAGGTAGTGATGGCAAGACACTTTCTAAAAGACGACGACATCACCCCCGCCGAGCAATCTGAGATTCTTGAACTAGCGCGCCGGCTCAAAGCTGATCGATTTTCCCTAAAACCTTTCGCAGGCCCGCAGACTGTCGCCGTGATTTTTGACAAGACCTCCACCAGAACCAGGGTGTCATTTGCGGTTGGAATATCTGATCTTGGGGGCGTTCCGCTAATAATGGACAGCTCAGTTAGTCAGCTTGGGAAAAAAGAATCAGTGGCCGACACGGCCAAGGTATTAGACCGACAGGTTGCCCAGATTGTTTGGCGTACCTATGCTCAAGCTGGCTTGGAGGAGATGGCGGCTAATTCCAAAGTGCCAGTCATCAATGCGCTCAGCGACTCTTGGCACCCCTGTCAACTGCTCGCTGACTTATTGACTATTCAGGAAAAACTCGTCACTACTCGGGGAAAGAAACTCGCTTACGTAGGGGATGCTGCAAACAACATGGCGAATAGCTACCTGGTCGCTGGCGCGATGGCGGGCATGAGCGTGAGCATTGCAAGTCCTGCGAACTACGAGCCTAATCCGCAAGTTGTCGCTCGAGCCAGAGAGATTGCAGCCTTTAGTGGTGGTGAAATCGTGGTCACAACCGATCCCGCGGAGGCCGTTTCGCAGGCAGACGTTATCGCTACCGACACTTGGATTTCCATGGGCATGGAAGAAGAAGCTGAGCAGCGAAAACGAGACTTTTCAGGTTTTACAGTTGATGGAAATTTGATGAAGAAGGCTAAATCATCCGCCATCTTCCTGCACTGCCTTCCTGCCTACAGAGGGTTCGAGGTTTCCGCCGATGTGCTGGACGGTCCTCAGTCAGTTATCTGGGATCAGGCAGAAAATCGCCTACATGCGCAGAAGGCGCTGATGGCTTGGTTGGCTAACCAAAACTAGACTTTAGGGGTTCAAGGAGAGCCATGACTGAAGCAAGAGATGCCCTATGGGGTGGCCGCTTTGCCAATGGTCCTGCTGATGCGATGGCAGCGCTTTCCAAGTCAACCCACTTTGATTGGCGTCTGGCCAGGTATGACCTGCTAGGTTCTGCCGCCCACGTAAAAGCCCTAGCTCAGGCAGGGGTAGTAACCGAAGAAGAGCGCGAAGTACTCCTTCGCGCAATTGAGGAGCTCGCCAAGCGAATTGACCAAGGGATGTTCTCGTTTCGCGCCGAGGACGAGGATGTCCACTCTGCGCTGGAGCGAGGCCTGATTGAAATTGCGGGCAATGAGGCGGGAGGCAAGGTTAGAGCTGGCAGAAGTCGTAACGATCAAATTGCGACACTAATTCGTATGTATGCCCTAGATGCGTCCAGGGCCATTGAAGACCAGCTGCTTTCTTATCTAGATGCCCTCTGTTCCAAGGCCGAGGAATACATGGGTGTTGCCATGGCCGGACGAACTCACTTCCAGCACGCTCAGCCAATTCTGCTTTCGCACCATTTACTGGCCCACGCCTGGCCACAGGTTAGGAATTTGCAACGCCTCGAAGATCTGCGCAAGAGACTGAAGAAATCCCCCTATGGATCAGCGGCGCTCGCCGGAAACACTTTCGGATTGGATGCGCAAATGGTCGCGGGGGAGCTTGGCTTTACCGAGCCGACCGAAAACTCGATTGACGCCACCGCCGCTCGTGACCTGGTGGCTGAGTTCACCTTTGTTCTGGCGATGATTGCGGTTGACCTATCCAGGCTTGCCGAGGAGATAGTTATCTGGTCCACCGCGGAGTTTGACTACGTCAAACTCTCCGACCAGTTCTCAACTGGGTCGTCGATAATGCCGCAGAAAAAGAACCCGGATGTCGCAGAGCTTGCTCGCGGTAAATCAGGTCGTGTGATTGGAAACCTCGCAGGCCTGCTGAGCACCTTGAAGGCCCTTCCTCTTGGGTATAACCGCGACCTACAAGAAGACAAGGAAGCAGTCTTTGACTCCCTCGACACTCTTATGCTCGTTCTTCCCGCCTTTACTGGATTGATTGCAACGCTGGAGTTCAATCGATCACGATTGCAAGATCTTTCGATTGCAGGCTTCTCGATGGCGACAGATGTTGCTGATTACCTGGTTCGCCAAGGCGTCCCATTCAAGGATGCTCATGAAGTAGTGGGAAAGCTTGTCGTGTTCTGCGAAGAAAATGGACTCGAATTGGACGAGCTGTCTCGCGAGCAGTATGAGTCGATTTCTCGTCACCTGAAGCCAGAGTTAAAAGAAGTGCTAAACCTCAGTGCTGCAATCGAATCGAGAAACAGCGCCGGTGGCACTTCCTCAAAGCAGGTTATTGAGCAGCTTGTGAAGCTGCGCAAGCTGACCGGAAAAGGAAAGCGCTAGTGGCAACCAAAGAGACCCTCGCGGCTCAGAAGAATGATGCCAGTTTCTCTCACATTCTTGACGAATTGAAGTGGCGTGGTCTTGTTGCTCTATCAACCGACGAGGCAGAACTGAGAAAAGCCTTAGAGAAAGAAATCACTTACTACTGCGGTTTTGATCCAACTGCACCATCTCTGCACCTTGGGAATTTAGTGCAGCTTCTGACAATGCGCAGATTGCAATTGGCGGGTCACAATCCACTTGCTCTGGTTGGTGGAGCGACCGGGTTAATTGGTGACCCGAAGCCAACTGCTGAGAGAACGCTTAACGATAAGAAAACGGTTGCCGAATGGGTGAACAAACTAGCGGATCAAACCAAGCGCTTTTTAGATTTTGATGGAAAGCACGGGGCCAAGATAGTCAACAATTTGGACTGGACTGAGAGCTACAGTGCCATTGAATTCTTGCGCGAAGTAGGAAAGCACTATCGAGTTGGCAAGATGCTTTCAAAGGATGCGGTGAGTGCAAGACTCAACTCTGAGGCAGGAATTAGTTACACCGAATTCAGCTACCAAATACTTCAGGGCCTCGACTTTCTGGAGCTTTATCGCCGACACGGCTGCGTAATGCAAACTGGCGGAAGTGATCAGTGGGGAAACCTAACCTCTGGCACAGATTTGATTCACAAAGTTGAGGGTAAGTCGGTCCATTTGATTGCGACACCACTGATCACCAATGCTGACGGCAAGAAGTTTGGAAAGAGTGAGGGAAATGCAATCTGGCTCGAGGCAGAGCTAACCAGCCCCTATGCGATGTATCAATTCTGGCTAAACACTGATGATGCAGATGTGATTGATCGGCTGAAAGTCTTCACTTTCCTTACAAAGTCTGAAATTGAACAGTATGAGGCTGCTGTTAGGAATGAACCACAAGCTCGAGCCGCCCAAAAGCGCCTTGCGCTAGAAGTTACTGAATTGGTTCACTCCAAAGAGGATGCTCTTGCGGCAGAGTCGGCATCGGCCGCTCTCTTCGGTTCTGGCGATCTGGCTGCGCTAGGGGAGAAGACGCTCCGCTCGGCACTTCAGGAACTACCAAATGCAGTGTTGCCAAAGGGAACGAGTGTGGTGCAGGCGCTGGTAGCAACAGGGCTGGCTGAGTCAAACGGGGCTGCCAAGCGAGCCATCCAGCAGGGATCGGTTAGCGTAAAC
>CAZTLT010000033.1:0-9798 GCA_964614615.1 uncultured Aquiluna sp.
GTCTCGACCGTCATGAGATTGAATTACCTTCTGGTTATTTCTTTCCAGCCCGCCCAGCTCAATTGCGTTACCTAAACAAAAGCCATAGAACCGGGGGAACTAACAGAACATAGAGTAGCGGATTGGACCATGGCTCTGGGTTGGACTTGGCGCTAACTGGCGGATTTGATGGCACAGTTGGCCCAGCTTTTGGAGAAATCTGCATTTCTACTGCCCACTATGTACTCTCTGGTGGTTGGAGCTCAGACCTAAGGGCTGCCGATGGACTAGACAAGCTCCTTATATGCAAGTGCAAACCTTTGGCGACCAGTCCAGCTTTGCAAGGGCGAGGTCACCAATTGGATTCACTCCTTTGCCAGCAGCAAGTGAATGGGCAATTAGAGCGTGCAAACACTTGACGCGATAGGGCATGCCGCCGGCTGAAATTCCTTCAATCTCGTCTACGACTTCAATTTCTTCCCGCTCTGCCATGTATTTTTGGTGTGCTCGCAGATAAGCATTGGATAATTTGTCATCTTCCAGCAACTCACGTTGCAGCTCGCTCATGTAGCCAGTCGCTTCCAATGTAGAGACTGCGGCAGTTGCAGACTTTTGCGTTAGGTAATACAGAGTTGGGAAGGGGGTACCATCCTCCAAACGAGGTTTAGTTTTCACAACAATGGGCCGTTTGCAGACGCAGCGAGCAGCCACTTCAACAATGTCTCGGGCAGGCCTACCCAGTTGGCGCGAAACCTCTTCGAGATCCTCAGCTGAAATCACTTATCCACCTCGGTAGGTTGGTCAGTTGCAGCACGCAGAAAAGACTCAAGCAGTGAATTAACCCAGTTGTCGTTGGCGGCAGCTATCTCTGTTGAAATCTCATCGGCACTTCGGCGTTCAGCCAAAATGGCCCCCACAGTTCCTGACGTATCTGAAAAGTCCATGCCGCTGGCATCCATGACAAGATAAGAGACTTCACCGGGCAGAACATAGTAGAGGCGATCTCTGGCTTGCGAGCGGATGTAGACGGGGTCCTGCCAGCGATCACGTTCGGCTTGCATTTGCTCTACCTGCTCTTGGGCAAGACGAATGCTCTCCTCCATCTCAGCAATCTGTCGCCTTTGATTCAAGAAGGCTTCGACATCAGGAGAAATGAGAAAGCCACCAATCACAACAATCGCGATAACACTGACCCAAGTGCTGTTTAACCTCAATGACTTTGCCAAGAGTTTTCCCTGCGAAATTGCCACTGGCACTCTGGGTTCAGATTTTCTTTGGCGGGCCATAACAGGAGTCTAGAACTCTATTGATTACTAGCCTGAGATTTAGCGGACCTGAAAACGAGGAAAAGCATCACGGCCGGCGTAGGTTGCCGCCTCTGCGAGCTCTTCTTCGATTCTAAGAAGCTGATTATATTTCGCCACTCTTTCGCTTCTAGCAGGAGCACCCGTCTTGATCTGACCTGCATTGGTGGCCACTGCTAGATCCGCAATGAAAGTGTCCTCGGTCTCACCGCTGCGATGAGAAATTATTGCCTTCATGCCGTGGCGCTGGGCAAGTGAAACCGCATCCATAGTCTCTGTCAAAGTTCCAATTTGGTTGACCTTGACCAAAATTGCATTTCCAGCCTTGCTATCAATTCCCTTTTGAAGTCTTGCGGGGTTGGTCACGTAGAGATCATCACCAACTAGCTGGACTTTTGATCCAAGTTCAGCGGTGATTTGGGTCCAGCCCGCCCAGTCATCTTCGGCAAGTGGATCTTCAATTGATACCAGGGGATAGTTAGCAAGTAGCTCGGCGTAGTAGGAAATCATTTCAGCCGCAGTCCTCTCGCTACCTTCAAAGGTGTACTTTCCAGTTGACTCGTTGTAGAACTCGGTTGAAGCTACGTCTAATGCCAGAGCAATCTGCCGGCCCAGTTCATAACCAGCCAGTTTGATTGCCTCAGAAATCAGATCTAGGGCCGCGCGATTATTTGGTAGGTCTGGAGCAAAGCCACCCTCGTCCCCTAGACCGGTAGCTAGGCCTTTTTCCGCTAGCAACTTCTTCAAGTGATGATAAACCTCGGCTCCCCATCTGAGAGCATCGGAGAAGGATTCAGCTCCGAGTGGGACAATCATGAATTCCTGGATGTCTACGCCATTATCTGCGTGTGCTCCACCGTTGATGATGTTCAGCAGCGGAACTGGCAAGACGTGTGCATTTGGGCCGCCGAGGTAGCGGTAAAGAGGGAGATTAGAGGAGTCTGCGGCGGCTCTAGCGGTGGCTAGCGAGACACCAAGAATTGCGTTAGCCCCTAATTTTTTCTTGTTGTCAGTTCCATCAAGGTCGATTAGTAGGTTGTCGACTAGCCTCTGGTCGGAGGCATCGGTGTCAGTCAGCGCTTGATCAATGCGGTCTAGAACAGCGGCCACCGCATTCCTGACGCCTTTACCTAAATACCGTGACTTGTCTCCATCACGTGATTCATGAGCCTCAAACGCTCCAGTCGACGCGCCAGAGGGAACTGCGGCTCGACCAAATGAGTCATCAGACAGAAGAACCTCAACCTCAATGGTTGGGTTTCCGCGAGAATCTAAAATTTCACGAGCACCGACTGCAGAAATGATTGACAACAGAAGCTCCTAATAAGCGGGAAATAAAAACAGCAATGGCTTCGCCTTAAATTCTAGCGGTCAGCCAAGATTACGAATGTCCAGTTTTTCACCGGGCTTGAAAAAGGCAAAACTTCCAAACCCCTGATCCTGCAGTTCAGCCAGCTGGGCCTTCGTATTCTTGGCAGCTCTTTCAATCCTGACAGACCAGCCTTGTTCAATTAGGTCGTTTTGAGCAGCTAGAGCCGCTTCAAACTGATCCTCAACCAAAAGAACCAGGGATTTTTGAGCAGCAACTTCTTCTGGAAGTAAATCCAAAATTCGCTCAATGCCCAGCGAAATGCCAACGGCTGGTGTTGCAATGCCCGACCACTGACCCACCATTTCGTCATAGCGCCCACCACCGCCAATTGAAGACGCTGAGCTCGGATGTTCTATCTCAAATATGGCTCCGGTGTAGTAGCCCATGCCCCTGACGAGCGTGGGGTCAAACCTGACCTTGCTCTTATCGGGTAAGCCATTAACCCACATAAGTTCATTCGGTAAGTTGCTAGATTTTGCCTGCTCTAGCCAGGTGGAAACGTTGCTTGCTACTTGTTCACCGTAGTTGTGTTGAATTTCTTCTTTGACGCCAGCTATCCCTATTTTGTCGAGCTTGTCGATGGCTATCATGGCTTTTTCTTGATCGTGAATTCCAAGCTTGCCCAGTTCTGCCGATAAGACTCTGCGATCGTTCACACGAACTGTTGCATCATCAATACCAATTGCCGACAGTGCTGCAAGTGAGGCAGAAATTAATTCCAGCTCCGCCAATTCACTGCCATCTCCCAAGATGTCGATGTCGCACTGGAGAAACTGTCGGTAGCGACCTTTCTGAGGCCGCTCAGCTCTCCAAACGGGTCCAATTTGAATGGCCTTCAATACCCGCGGGAGCCTTGAATGATTCGAGGCGAAGAATCTAGTTAGTGGAACTGTTAGATCAAATCGAAGACCTAAGTCAGTCAGTTCAGAGCCTTCGGCGAGTGCGCGTTCTAATTCCTCGCCACGCTTCATCACCTGAAATACAAGCTTCTCGTTCTCTCCGCCCTGTCCCGCAGTAAGTCTTGAAATGTCCTCTAGGGCTGGTGTTTCAATTTCCTGAAAACCGCGACTTTGATAGACGCCTCGGATAATGGCCAAAACCTGTTCGCGTTTGGTCTTCTCAAGAGGAAGCAAATCGCGCATGCCGCGAGGGGGGTTAACTGACACGCGTCCAGTTTGGCATAGGCCCCATCAAACTGGCGGCTTATCGAGACTGCCTTTGCAATAGAAATCGCGATCAAATATGGGGTTTAGTTTGCCAAGCGCCGTTGCTAATCTTGCCAGCATGACCGGCCAGGAGAAGCCGAAGCGGGGACGTCCTGTCACAACAGATCCCGCTGAAGTTGGCCTAACCGCTCTTCGCCTGTTTAGCCAGCGCGGCATCGACAAAGTCACGATGGATGATGTGGCCGACGCAGCCAAAATTTCCCGTTCCAACCTATTTCGGCTCTTCCCTTCGAAAGCCGCCGTGGTGTGGGGCGGTATGCACGAATTTAATTTGGAGTTAGAGCGCAGAATAAAAGAAAATCCAGAAACTGACGTTGTCAAGCTTCTGCACACATCTTGGGTTCAGGCTATGCACCTGCTGGATTCTTCCCTGGAAACAGTTCGACTGAGGTTAAAACTTATTGCCAGCTCTCCGGAAATCTACGGCTGGGGTCACGGACAAATGGAAGAAGCACGTTTGCTAATTGAGAGATCGGCACAAAAAATAAGTCAAGATCCCCTGCGCTCTAGAATTATTGCCTCGGCACTCATTTCGGTTTCGATGTCCGTCTTAGTGTGGTGGGCAGAGAATAATGACCCTAGAACTCCATCTGAAGTTTTAGATGCCGGCTTCAAGGATTTTGAAAAACTATTTCACTAATCCGGAACTATCCTGCCAATGACACCTGCGTCAGTGGCCTCAGAGATTTCTCTTTCTCTGACTTCCCGCTCCAGGCTCCTGGTAGCTGCTCGCAAGGCCTTTTCCGGATCTAATTTCAATGCCCGGGCGCTAGCAACAACGGCTAACAGCAGGCGACCTAGATCCTCTTCATTCGTCATTGGAACCGCTGGCTGCGATAGTGGGTTGAGAATCCCCGCCTTCTCAGCCTTTCCGATCACCTTATTTGCTCGCGCAAGCGCCGGGAGTTCCTTGGGCACACCATCCATTACGGATGTTCGGCCTGGCTTTTCTCTCTTTTTGTGAGCATCCCAATTCTGCATTACGTCATCACCTGTTTGAGCGGCAAACATTGCCAACTCTTCTTCTGTGCCAAAAACGTGCGGATGTCTCGAGCGCATCTTGTGCTCCATGTGGCTAGCGACATCCTCAATATCAAATGGCTCGCCCAAAGTTCCAGTCGATGCTAAATCTGAATGAAAAATAACTTGGTAGAGAACATCCCCAAGCTCCTCCAGGACCTCTTCACGGTTTCCTGCCTCAACAGCATCAATCAGCTCATAGGTTTCTTCGAGGAGATACTGAAGGAGGCTTTGATGAGTCTGCTCGGCATCCCACGGACAACCACCAGGCGCTCTAAGTTGATGAGCGGTTTGAATCAGGCTGGCTAGCTTTTCCATCGGCGATTTCCTGCAACTTCCCAAGTAGGTCTCTAACCCAGTTAATCACTTCCTGGTCCCGAATGGTCTCAGAGTCATCCGATTTTGGAATCGCAATTGTCATAAGCCGAGAACTCTTGAGGTACTTAAGTGCTGGGTAACGATGGCTTAGTTTCACCAACTCAGTTTCGGTCAAGTCCACTGGCTGAATTCTGGCCAAAACCCCCAGCAGATTCACCTCCAAAAGACCTTGTCGATTTGCCACTTGTCGCAGAGCCGCTACCTCCAAGAGGTTAACGACCGGTAATGGTGCGGAGCCAAATCGATCCTCAATTTCAGCCTTTATCTCGGCTAGTTGTTTTTCTGTTCCGGTTGCACCGGATGCGGCGGCGAGTTTGTGATAAGCCTCCAAGCGAAGACGATCCGAGTCGACATACTCGGTCGGAATTCGAGCGTCGATAGGTAGTTCGAGCTTTAATTCGGAAGGGGTCGCCACCTTAACGCCTCGGAATTCGCTGACTGCCTCAGAAATCATCCGCATATATAAATCGAACCCAACGCCCGCAATGTGTCCAGATTGTTCGCCACCCAATAGATTTCCAGCACCACGAATTTCTAGGTCCTTCATTGCAACCTGCATGCCACTTCCAAGTTCGTTGTGGGTAGCGATTGTGGATAGGCGGTCAAAGGCCGTCTCCCCCAACGGTTTTACGGGGTCATAAAAGAAGTAGGCATATGCCCTTTCGCTAGATCGACCAACGCGACCTCGAATTTGGTGAAGCTGGCTCAGCCCAAAATTCTCTGCCCGATCGACAATTAACGTATTTGCATTTGGAATGTCAATTCCGGTTTCGATAATTGTCGTTGAAACTAGAACATCAAATTTCTTCTCCCAAAAATCAACCACCACCTGTTCCAGTTGGTGCTCTGGCATTTGACCGTGAGCGATGGCGATTCGGGCCTCTGGAACTAGCTTGGCGAGGTTGGCAGCGGTTGAATCAATGCTCGCAACTCGATTATGGATGAAGAAAACCTGACCGTCGCGGATCAGCTCTCTCCGAATAGCAGCCGCCACCGTTGCGTCGTTATAGGCGCCGACGTAAGTCAAGATTGGCTGCCTGTCCTCGGGTGGTGTTGCGAGTGTGGACATCTCTCGGATGCCGGTCACCGCCATCTCAAGAGTTCTTGGAATTGGAGTAGCGCTCATGGCAAGCACATCAACATTTTGACGCAGGTCCTTTATTTTTTCCTTATGTTCGACTCCAAACCTTTGCTCTTCATCGATGATGAGTAAGCCCAGGTCCCGATACTTAATCGACTCAGACAGTAGGCGGTGAGTGCCAATCACTAAATCAATGGATCCAGTTCGAAGCCCCTCCAAGACCTTCTTAGTCTCCGAGGCGGATTGAAAACGAGAAAGTGCAGCGATATTCACTGGGAAACCCGAAAAACGAGCTTGGAAGGTCTCGAAGTGCTGCTTCACCAATAGCGTCGTTGGTACCAACATTGCCACTTGCTTGTGATCCTGAATTGCCTTGAAGGCGGCCCGAAGAGCCACCTCGGTCTTGCCATAGCCAACATCACCAGCGAGCAGTCTGTCCATCGGAATGGGTTTTTCCATGTCCCGCTTTACTTCATCGATTGTTGTCAGCTGGTCTGGGGTCTCCTGGTATGGAAAGGCGTCTTCTAATTCTCTTTGCCAATCCGTATCTGGAGAAAAGGCATATCCCTGAGACTTCACGCGAGCGGCATAAAGCTTCACGAGGTCAATAGCAATCTTTCTAACAGCCTTGCGCGCATTACTCTTGGCTCTTGCCCAGTCAGCTCCTCCCATCTTGGAAAGAACTGGTGCTTCCCCTCCGACATAGCGGGAAAGTAAATCCAATTGATCGGTCGGAACAAATAGTGTGTCTGGCGGATAACCACGTTTTGGCGGCGCGTACTCGACCAACAGGTACTCTCTAGCTTGCGCTCGATTGGTTCTTTGAACAAGTTCTTTAAACCGACCAACTCCATGGATCTCGTGAACTACGTAATCACCCGCTTTGAGTTCAAGTGGGTCCACCTGACTTCCCCGCCGTCTAGCGATTTTTCGCTCCTTCGGAGCCAGATAGCTGGAAGCAAAGCCAAAGAACTCTTCCTCTGTCAGAACTACCAGATTTGCATCTGGTAACACGAACCCGTGTGAGAGATTTCCGACGGCCACGGTTATTTGTGCTGTCTTTGGCTCTCGAATATTTTCTGTTAGAGCGCAAGGTATGCCTTGAGCACTAACCACTTCCATAATCCGCTCTGCAGTTCCGTGACCGCGAGCTAATAGGACGACGGTTTGATTGTTGCCTATCTGATCAACTAACCAGTCAAGACTCTCGCCAGGAGCAAAAGTTGGAATTTCTTTCAGTCCTAAATCAACAGTTTGTTCTCCGACTAGGGATGACACTTCAATAAGTTCTCGATCAATTCGAAGCATCGACTTGAGCTCTGAGATTTCTAGATACCCACCCTCGGAGAGGTCGATAGGTGCTTTGGCTCCGGAGAGTGCAACGTCCCAGGCTGCGTGCAAGAATTCCTGATTCGTCTTAAGCAAGCTATCTGCCCTGGCTGAGAGTTTTTCGGGCTCGAGCAAGACTGCCACCGAGGTTTTGACATACTCCGTTATTGGAACTAATTGTGAGGCCAACACCGGTGCCAAGGACTCCATGCCTGCAACGGGCATTGCGTTGGCTATTTTTTCGAGCATTTCAGTTAGGTTCGGAAACTCCTGTGCCATTTCTCGTGCCTTTGCTGCAACCGACGGAGTAATCAATAGCTCACGAGCTGGGAATACCAGCACTTCTTCGATAGCACTCTGAAATGACCTTTGATCAGCAACATGAAATTGCCTTATTTCATCGACCAAGTCGCCAAAGAATTCCAGGCGAATGGCAAAGTCAGCAGTAGTGGGAAAAATGTCGACAATTCCACCCCTGACCGAAAACTCTCCACGCTTGGTCACCAAATCCACTCGTTCGTATGCAAACTCAATTAGCTTCAGGGTTAGCTCCGGCAGTAAATATTCTTTCCCTTGCCTTATCTGCAATGGTTGATAGTCCAGAATTCCCGCGATTATCGGCTGCAATGCAGCCCTGACCGACATCAAGATCACAACCGGCTTGGTGGCTTTTCTCCCCTTCAGATCGGCAATTCGGTGAAGTGCTCTTATTCGCTTACCAACAGTCTCTGGAGAGGGCGATAGTCGCTCGTGCGGAAGAGTTTCCCAAGCGGGGAAATCAATAATCTCTAAATCCTCAACAAGGTCCGACAAAGAACTTGATAGTTCTTCAACTTGTCTTCCAGTGGCTGCAATAACCATCACCGGTTTGTTTGAGCTTCGGAGAATGCTCGCTAGCACGATGGCTTGGGTTTTCGAGGGAGCGAAGAGATTGGAGGATTTGAGCTCACGGGTAGGCTGCAGCGAGCGCGCTTGCGCGGCCGCAGAAATCAGTGAGCGGATGGTCACCCTAGGAGTTTAGGGCTAGAGGCCGATGATGTTCTTGGTTTTTTGGATTGCCTGGTCGACCAGGTCCTTCAGTTTTGAGCGCTCCTCTGAATTGAAGTTCTTGAGCACGAAGTCAGCCACTTCCTGACCATTGGTTGGTCGGCCAATGCCAAAGCGAACTCTGTGATAGGCAGTTCCGCATTTTTCACTGACGTCTCTAAGCCCATTGTGTCCTGCATGTCCACCATCAAATTTGCTTCTAACCTCGCCAAATGGCAAATCAAGCTCATCGTGGATGACAATCAATTGATCAGAATCCAGTGAGAAAAACTGCAGCAGTTGCACTGCTGGATTCCCGGAGAGATTCATGTATCCGGTGCTCTTTGCTAAAACAACTTTTGGTCCACCGGGTGAACGGTATTCAGCGATGACCGCACCGCTTTTGTGAGATTTAAAGCTCGCACCTAATTCATGGGCAAGCTCATCGACCACTATTTGACCAATGTTATGGCGGTTAGCCTCGTGCTCCGGCCCTGGATTCCCAAGGCCGAGCACTAGCCAAATTGAATTACTACTTGTCAGTTTCTTCAGACTTTTGTGCAGTTGCTACAGGTTGTGCTGGTGCTGCAGCGGGAGCTTCTTCAGCAACGCCTGCCTTGGTCTCAACAACGGACGCTACCAGCTCAGCAGCAGGAAGCTCCATCGTCACGCCCTGTGGAACGCTTAGGTCAGCAACCGTGTAGTGGTGACCAACTGGGTGATCTTTGGAAATAACCAGCTCAATAAACTGTGGAATGTGGGTTGCCTCTGCCTCGACTTTAACTGTCTTGTGCTCAAGATCCAAAACTGCGCCACTGATAACTTCGCCAACAATGTGGACTGGCACCTCGACGTGAACCTTCTCACCCTTGCGAACCTCCACAAGGTCGATGTGCTCAATGATCTGGGTAACAGGGTCCTTGGCTGCACTCTTTACAAGAACCAGCTCTTCTTTGCCAGAAATGTTTAGCTCCAGCAATGCATTCTTAGTTCTAAGTGCTAGAGCAACTTGGTGGGCTGGTACGTGAATATGACGAGTGGCGTTTCCGTGACCGTAGATAACGGCAGGAGTTCTTCCAGCGG
>CAZTLT010000034.1:0-9712 GCA_964614615.1 uncultured Aquiluna sp.
ATCTAAACGTCCTCTGCTTCCCGAGGGCAAGCAACAAGCCAAGCGATTAGTGAGATTGTTGAACTGTTATGGCCCGAAGAGGCTAATTACTAGTCCCTGGACCAGATGTGAGCAAACTATCGAGCCTTACGCAAAGGTGATGAAGAATAAAATCATTCAGCGATCGCAGTTAACTGAGTTAAGCAGCACGCTTTCGCCCAGGAAGACTATTCACGCCGTAGAAACGATTTTTGATTCGAAAAAGTCCGCACTTATTTGTTCCCACCGCCCCGCTCTGCCAACGATTACCAAGACTTTGGCCACCAGGGCCACCGCAGAAATTAAGGACCAACTACTTTCTGCTACATCCCTGGAACCTGGGGAATTTGTGGTTATTCGGCTAACTCTCGGGGCAAAGCCCAAATTCGTGGCAATTGAGCGGGTTAACGCTGGCTTTCCAGCAACTTAACAGAGTTGTTAACCTTCCGTTAACTAGGTGTACAAGCCCTCTTTGCCTTTTGCGCATACTTTCCTCTAATCCACCACGAGAGGAAAAGCAATGAATACCCAACTGAAATTGGCAGCTGCACTAGCCACAAGCACCATGCTGCTAACCGGTTGCGCCGCAAACGAGGGATCAGGACCGACCGAATCTTCGGTTGCACTGTCCGGAACCTTAGATGGCTCAGGTGCTACTTCCATGGCAGCCGGTCAGGAAGCCTGGATTGCTGCATTCCAAACAGCTAACCCTGGCGTAACCATCAACTACAACCCAACCGGCTCTGGAACTGGACGCGACCAGTTCGAACAGGGACTGACTTTCTTCACAGGTTCCGACTCATCATTCAAGGATGAGGAGCTTGCCACCGCTCACCCAAACTGCTCGCCTGCTGATGGAGCTGTTTTTGAATTTCCAATTTGGATTTCTCCAATTGCGGTCGTTTTCAATTTGGATGGAATCACTTCTCTAAACATGACCGCAGACACCATTGCCCAGATCTTCACGGGCAAGATCAAAAACTGGAACGATCCAGCAATCGCTGCTTCGAACCCAGGTGTTGCACTGCCAAACCTTGCCATCACAGCGGTTCACCGTTCTGACGAGTCCGGCACCACCGGTAACTTCACTGACTGGCTTGCCAAAGCTGCTCCAAGCAGCTGGGTGCTAAATGGTGAAAACGTTGGCTCAATTGAAGCCTGGCCTGCTGAATTCGGTGGCGAAGGTGGTCAGGGAACTTCCGGAGTAATCTCCGCAGTCGAGGGTGGCCAGGGGACAATCGGTTACGCTGACGCATCGCGAGCTGGCAACCTAGGAACTGTTGCAGTTGGAGTCGGTGATGCATTCGTTTCCTATAGCGCCGAGGCAGCGGCAGCAATCGTTGATGTTTCACCGCTAAAGTCTGGTCGTCCCGAAACTACACTTGCTTACGACCTAGCCAGAGACACCACGGAGTCTGGCGTTTACCCAGTAGTGCTGATTTCATACCTGCAGGGTTGCATGGACTATGCGGATGATTCCAAGGCTGCTTTGGTAAAGGCTTACGCGTCCTTCATGGTCTCGGCAGAGGGACAACAGGTGGCAGCCGCAGCAGCTGGATCAGCCCCAATTACTGATGCCCTGCGCCAAAAAGCTCAGGCCATCATCGACCAAATTCAATAACGAAAAACCATAGGATTAGCCCGAGCTCGGGAAGCTGAGCTCGGGCTAGTTCAAATAAGAAAGGCGAGGGACATGACCGCAACGGCCAGTCGTGGTAAATCCCAAACTCGCCTTGGCGATTTTGTTTTTTCAAAACTCGCCATCTTTGCCGGCGCCTCCATCTTGGTCACTCTTGCCGCAGTGGCCTTTTTTCTTTTTATACAGGCGCTGCCCGCATTTGCGCCTGACGCCGAACTGGGAGCACAAGCGCCAGACGGTCCGCTGGCCTATGTGGCACCTTACGTCTTCGGGACTTTATACGGTGCGCTAATTGCACTCCTAATCGCTACTCCCCTTGCTATTGGAATCGCGCTTTACATTTCGCACTATGCCCCAAGGCGTTTCGCTCAAACCCTGGGATACGTAATCGATCTGCTTGCAGCAATTCCTTCGGTGGTTTATGGCCTGTGGGGAATTTTGGTGCTAGCCCCATTTCTAAATCCAACCTATTTCTGGCTAAACGAGAATCTGGGATGGATTCCACTGTTTGAGGGTCAGGTATCGGCAACTGGCCGAACCATGCTGACTGTTGGCATTGTCTTGGCAATCATGATCTTGCCAATCATGGCTGCGATTATTCGTGAAGTTTTTCTGCAAACACCAAAACTCCACGAGGAAGCCGCACTTGCTCTAGGTGCTACTCGCTGGGAAATGATACGCATGGCGGTAATTCCGTTTGGCCGGCCAGGAATCATTTCTGCCATGATGCTCGGCCTAGGCCGTGCCTTGGGTGAGACCATGGCTGTCGCAATGGTGCTGTCTCCGGCCTCCATCATCAGCTTTGCACTGCTGACTTCGCAAAACTCCAACACCATTGCCGCCAACATTGCCCTGGACTTCCCTGAGTCTGGTGGGGACTACCGAAGTCTTCTCATCGGCACTGGACTGATGCTCTTCATCATCACGATGGTTGTAAACATGATTGCTCGCTACATCATTAGTCGCAGAGCCGAATTCTCGGGAGCAAACTAATGGCAATCATTTCAACTGGACTCCAGGCATCCGCGGCCCTGCCGCGGTGGTTCTCGCCAGCGGCGCTGGTTGGTTCTTTCTCGATTAGCTACGCAGGTTTTACTCTTGCGAGCGCAGGTCAAGAAGGCGGGCCGAACCTAGTCGGGATTGCCTTAGTTGGCTTTGCTATTTACCTACTTCTCACGCTCTTCATTTCAAGATTGGTTGAGGGGCGCAGGAAGGCTTCCGATCGCCTGGTCACCTCTCTTGTGACCGCCGCGTTTATCCTTGCTGTGATCCCGCTAATTTCACTTGCTTGGACTGTTATCACTAACGGCCTAGCACGACTAGATATTGATTTCTTCTCCAATTCAATGAGGAACGTGGTTGGCCCAGGTGGTGGAGCACTTCACGCGATTGTCGGAACCCTAGAGCTGACTGCAATTGCCAGTTTGATTTCTGTTCCGGTTGGAATCATGACGGCGATTTATTTGGTGGAGTATGGCCGCGGCAGACTTGCTAAGGCTGTCACGTTCTTTGTTGATGTCATGACAGGTATTCCTTCAATAGTGGCTGGTCTGTTTGCCTTCACGCTTTTTTTGGTTTTGCTGGGTCCGGCAGCTGCCATCAATGGCTTTGCGGGTGCAATTGCCCTCAGTGTGTTGATGATTCCGGTGGTTGTGAGAGCAACCGAAGAAATGCTAAAGATTGTTCCCAATGAATTACGAGAGGCTTCTTACGCACTTGGCGTTCCGAAATGGTTGACGATTGTCAAAGTTGTGATTCCAACCGCACTTGCAGGTATCGCAACCGGTGTGATTATTGCAATTGCTCGTGTAATTGGTGAGACAGCGCCGCTACTGCTTGCCGCTGGCTTTACAACGTCGATGAACTACAACCCGTTCTCTGACAAAATGATGACCTTGCCAGTATTTGTTTACACATCTTTCGCAAACCAAGGTATCGACACCCAGTCTTATCTTGATCGCAGCTGGACTGGCGCCCTGACGCTGATGCTAATCGTGATGGTCCTAAACCTGCTCGCGCGACTTATTTCTAAATTCTTCTCACCGAAGGGAGCCTAGATGGCCAAGCGAATTGAACTTAAGTCACTGGATGTTTACTACGGCAAATTCAAAGCCGTGGAAGACATCAGCATGGTGATTGAGCCGCGGGCCATCACGGCGTTCATTGGTCCTTCCGGTTGCGGAAAATCAACGCTGATTAGAACTCTAAATCGCATGCACGAAGTCATCCCTGGTGCCTATGTAGAAGGTGAGCTATTAATGGATGGCGAAAACATTTACAGTGAAGAAGTTGATCCCGTAAAGGTGAGGCGACAAGTGGGCATGGTCTTTCAGCGTCCAAACCCATTCCCAACAATGTCGATAAAAGACAATGTCTTGTCTGGCTACAAGTTAAACAACAGCAAGATGTCCAAGTCCGATGCCGATGCTTTGGTTGAAAGAGCACTCAAAGGTGCGAACCTTTGGAATGAGGTAAAAGACCGGTTAGAAAGACCTGGTTCGTCACTCTCAGGTGGTCAGCAGCAAAGACTTTGCATTGCTAGAGCGATTGCAGTTGAGCCAGACGTAATCCTGATGGACGAGCCAACATCAGCCCTTGACCCCATTTCCACAGCTGCCATCGAGGATCTTGCCGTTGAACTAAAAGAAAAGTTCACCGTAGTTATCGTTACCCATAACATGCAGCAGGCGTCGCGAATCTCAGACATGACAGCGTTTTTCAACATTGCAGGCACAGGGCTGCCCGGCAAGCTCATCGAGTATGACAAGACTGAGAAGATCTTCTCCAACCCCACTCAGCAGCAGACCGAAGATTACGTTTCTGGTCGCTTCGGCTAGAAACAATTTGACGGCTTTTGAGGTTTAGTTACTCATGATTGAGTCGGTAACCAAGGATCTGCCCGTTCTGCTAGCAGCTGATGGCAAACCAGCCCGAGTATTGGTGACTGGAGCAACCGGCTATGTTGGGGGCCGCTTGGTTCGTGAGCTACTGACCCATAACTACCGTGTGCGGGTTTTGGTCAGGGATGCCAAGCGACTTCAGGATTACCCCTGGCGCGACCAGGTCGAAGCAGTAGAAGGCGATGCTCTGGACGTAGCCGCCCTAACCAAAGCCCTCAAAGATATTGACTTGGCCTATTACATGCTCCATGCGCTAATGGCTCCAAAGAACTTTGAGCAACTAGAAGAGGAACTTGCCAGAAAGTTCGGTGAAATTGCCAAGGCCAGCGGCGTAAGAAGAATTGTTTACCTTGGCGGCATTGCATCGCAAGATGACAAGCTCTCTCCTCACATGTCTGCTAGGGCTGCGACGGGAGAAATTCTTAGATCGTCTGGTGTTCCAACCATTGAACTAAGAGCCGGGGTTGTAATTGGTGCAGGCTCTGCCTCATTTGAAATGCTGAGACATCTCACCGAGCGCTTACCAATTATGGTTACACCCAAGTGGCTAAAAAATCGTATTCAACCAATAGCCATCAGGGATGTTCTTCGCTACTTGGTAGGAAGTGCAACCATCGATTCGAGCGTAAATCAAGACTTTGACATTGGTGGACCGGAAGTCTTTACCTACATGGAGATGATGCAAATCTATGCAGAGGTCGCAGGCCTTCGAAGAAGGGTCATCATTCCCTTACCGGTACTAACTCCAAAACTCGCATCTGGATGGATCGGGTTAGTGACGCCAGTGCCAGTTACACTCGCCAAGCGCCTAGTTGCCTCACTCAAGCACGAGGTGGTTGCTAGAAATGACGAGATTAGAAAGTATGTGCCTGATCATCCAGAAGGGCTAACTGATTTTAGAAAAGCAGTTTCTTTAGCCCTTACCAGAATCAAAAACCTTGAGGTCGAGACTAGGTGGTCCTCGGCCCAGACACCCGGAACCCATTCTCAACCACTCCCCACTGATCCCGACTGGGCGGGTGGTTCGCTCTACGTGGATGAAAGAAAGTACTTATCTAGCGACAACATTCAAACGGTTTGGCAACGAGTAGAGGCAATCGGTGGAGATAACGGATACTCAACTGCCACCTGGGCCTGGGAACTACGAGGACTAATGGATCGTTTTGTTGGTGGAGTTGGATTGAGGCGAGGAAGAAGAGACCCCTTCAGCCTTCGAGAAGGTGAGGCACTCGACTTCTGGCGAGTTGAGGAAATTAAGCGACCACACTTGTTGCGACTTCGGGCCGAAATGAAATTGCCCGGGCTTGCTTGGCTCGAGTTTCGAGTTGAGGAAAAAGATGGCAAAACCCTTCTAACCCAAAGGGCCCTTTACCATCCGCGGGGTCTCTTCGGTCACATCTACTGGTGGGCCGTCTTTCCAATGCACGGAATTGTTTTCCCATCCATGGCCAAGAAACTGGCCGGTGAGGGTTGCAGCAAGGCCTGAAGTAGTCTTGCCCAATGACCAAAATTCGCCTGGCGGTCCTAGCCCTGCTGGGCGTTGGTTTTGTCTGGGGCGCTGCCTTTGTTTTGATGAAGGACGCAATCAAACAACAGCCCTATATGGATTTTCTTGCAACGCGTTTCACTATTGCATTCTTTGCAATGCTGTTGCTGAGACCAACAATTGCCACCCGATTTGAAAAGGGTGACATAAGTTATGGCGCACTGTTGGGGGTGGCTCTTGCTCTTGGCTACATCACACAAACGATTGGTTTAGAACTTACTACCGCAGCCACCAGCGGCTTTCTCACTGGTCTCTACGTAGTCTTCACTCCCCTTTTGGCATGGTTGTTTATGCGTCAGCAAATCGCCAAACGGGTGATTATTGGAGTTGTGGTAGCGATGGCCGGCCTTGCCATCTTCTCCGGAGCCGCCACCGATATCGAGTTTCAAGTAGGCCAGCTTTGGCTAGTTGCTTGCGCAATTTTCTACGCAATTCACATTCTGCTTCTTGGAAAACACGGCAAGGGTAGATCTGCCTATCGGTTTGCAATGCTGCAAATCGGTTGGATGGCAGTAGTAACGTGGGGCTTTGCATTAGTAGACGGATATCAAATGCCGCCAAACCTAGATGTTTGGTTTGCCCTTTTCTTTACGGCAATTCTTTCAACTGTGCTTGCCTTCTGGATTCAAACCTGGGCGCAGGCACTGATAGACCCTGCAAGAGTCGCATTGATCATTACATCCGAGGTGATATTCACTGCGCTGGTCGCAGTTGCGGTTGGGCAAGAGCCAGTGACTTTTGCGATGGTTATGGGCGGCGGTCTGCTGTTTACGGCAATGCTGATTGTCGAGTGGCCCAGCAAGCAACGGACAGCTGAGACACAAACTCAGCTACACGAATAGGCTCGTTGGAGCCCTAGCTTCAATTAGTTCTAAGCTTGCAACTATGTATGAAGGTGAATCCAAGCTGGCGGCGCAGGCTCTCAATGCCGGCTATGCCGCCGATGACATCATCAAGAATCTGAACCTGGAGTTCGCACCTGCCACCATCACTGCCGTGGTTGGGGCAAATGGCGCTGGCAAGAGCGCGCTACTGAAAGCACTGGCCAGAAAGATCAAGGTTTCCGGCGGAGCTGTCTTGCTAGATGGTGTTTCGATTTCCTCGCTTAGTAAAGCGACCGTAGAGGGGGCAATCGGGTTCCTTGGCACCATACCCGCCACAAGAAACAGTGAGAGCGTTTATGAGCTAGTTTCACGCAGTGCCATGTTGGCAAATCAAATTTCTAGGGTTAGCCCAAGGCTCAAGTCTCAGATCGATGACATTCTGGTTCGGACAGGACTTGACGGCCTGAAAAAGAAAAAGATTGGTGAGCTCTCCTCTGGTTGGAGACAAATTGCAGTCATTGCGGCCGCGCTAGTAAAAGACCCACAAGTACTGCTGCTGGATGAGCCGACCAATTCACTTGACTACTCTCATCAGCTGCAAGTTATCAATCTGCTCTCTACCCTCAAACGAGAGAAAAAGATGACCATTATTACTGTCATCCACGATCTGAACCTAGCTGCCCGGTTCGCCGACTGGGTAGTTGTTCTAAAAGATGGGAAAGTAATCTCTCAAGGAAATCCCAAAGATGTAATAACCCCCTCTAACTTGGCGGATGGATTCAATATTCTGGCCAGGGTTATTGAAGATCCTGTAGCCAAGACCCCAGTTGTTGTGCCAATTCGCCAGCTTGCCGACTAGCCAAAGTCGATTTCCTGGGTGATAATGGTGGTGTAGTTCCCCAGGTGAAGGCACGGTTACTAGCTGTGACGCCAAAGAGGCTTGTGCCTATCGGGGAATGAGGGCAAAGACTGGGCCCGTCCAAGAAATCGGTCACTTGTTTGGTTGTGAATAACAATGCGAATCTTGCTCATTGGAGCAGGCGGTGTTGGCGACGCTATCGTCAAGATTGCCGCAGAACGTAACTTCTTCGAAAAAATGGTTGTTTCTGACTACTCGTTAGAAAGAGCCCAAAGAACCGTCGACTGGGTTAAGAAATGGCACCCGGGCGAAATCGCTAGCAAGTTTGAGGCAGCTCAAATCGATGCCAGCGAGCCTTCGTTAGTAGTTGAACTAGCTAAGAGACACAAGGCTGATTACATTCTCAACGCTGTAGAGCCAAAGTTTGTTCAGTCTGTTTTTCAGGCTGCGCTGGATGCAGGAGTGAACTACCTGGACATGGCGATGAGCCTTAGTCATGCTCACCCAGAAGACCCATTCAACAAACCAGCTGAAAAGCTAGGTGATTGGCAATATGACAAGCACGAGGAATTCAAGAAAGCTGGCCTGCTCGCGCTAATTGGAATTGGCGCCGAGCCCGGAATTTCCAACATCTTTGCTCGCTATGCAGCTGATCACCTTTTCAGTGAGATTGATGACATCTCTATTATGGATGGCGGAAACCTTGTTGTTACAAACGATGAAGGCGAAGAGATTTTTGCCCCATCGTTTTCAATCTGGACTGTTATTGAAGAGTGTCTAAATCCCCCACTGATTTGGGAGAAAGAACGCGGGTGGTTCACCACTCGCCCATTCAGCGAACCAGAACTATTTGAATTCCCAGAGGGCATCGGACCGATTAAGTGTGTGAACGTTGAGCACGAAGAGGTCAATATGCTTCCGAGAACAATGGATGCCAAGAGAATCACGTTTAAGTACGGTCTTGGATCAGAATTCATCAGCGTTCTAAAAACCCTGAATGCCTTGGGTCTAGACAAAGTAAACCCGGTATGGGTTCGCTCACGCTCTGGAAGGGCTGAGGTGGCACCGCGTGACGTTGTAGCTGCGGTACTGCCAGATCCGGCTTCATTGGTTGACCGAATGACCGGTAAGACCTGTGCTGGAACTTTGGTGACTGGCAAAGGTAAGGACGGAAAACCACGAGCAACTTTCCTCTATCACGTTGCCGACACCAAATGGACCGCCGATGAGTTTGACGCTCAAGCTGTGGTCTGGCAAACAGCTTTGGTACCAGTGGTGGCCCTAGAGCTACTCGAAAAGGGTGTTTGGTCAGGTAAGGGTGTTATGGCGCCAGAGGAATTCGACGCTAAGGCTTTCCTGGATTTGATGTCGACTGTTTACAAGCAGCCATATGGCGTGCAGGACAGAAACCCCGAGAATCCAAGCGTTATCGACGAGGAATGGGAATAGTGACTCCATCCCCAGAGTTATTGTTAGATACTGTCCAGCAATAACTCTGGGGCTTTCAGACAACACCCAGTTGAATGCCTTAGCGTTATGGGCGAAGGGTGATCACTATGAAAATTTCGAAGCGTTGGCTACCAGCTGTAATTAGTCCCGTTGTCATTGGAGCTGTCGCGGCTTTCCCGATTCAGGCAAGCGCTGTGGACCTACCAGATCTAAGCCCTGAACAACTAATGGTGATGATGCAGGATGCAAAGCCAATCGAATTTACTGGTGTTGTACTAAAAACCACCAATCTTGGACTTCCAGCCCTCGAACTCTCTTCGATGTTGAGTGAAGAAGAAGTTGAGCGCATGAGAGAGAAAACTCCAGAAGAATTTGCAGATTTTGTTCCGGAAGTCGCAGCCTCTCAAGAACTTGCTAAGGCCATGGAGCTAATCACCGGCGAGCACAGAGTAAGAATTTTTGTTGGAGAAACTGGCA
>CAZTLT010000035.1:0-9571 GCA_964614615.1 uncultured Aquiluna sp.
AGCCTTAGCGAGCATGCGCTTTTCTCCAGCTGACAATCCGCGATCTTGGTCTCGGCGCCAAAGATCTCTGACGACCTCGGAGACCTTGACCACATCGCCACTGGCTAGTTTTTCAAGATTTGCTTTGTAGCGCCTGGACCAGTTTGTTGGTTCTTCCACAAATTCTGCTCGCAGCACATCAAAAACCTGCTTGACGCCCTTTTTGTCGATTACGTCTCGCACGCCGACCATCTCAACATTGGCTGCTGGCACCTGGATGATTAGATCGCCTTGCGCGACCTTTAGCTTCAGGTACTTCTGCTTGACCCCGCGGATTTTTTTCTCAGAGACTTCAATAATCTCCGCTGCACCATGGTGGGGGTAAACGACAGTTTCGCCAACTTCAAATTTCATAGAATTCTTTCGGCTCCAAATCCCCAATTTTACCACAGGTGAGGCTTGCTTCCTAGGGTAAACTAGCCATGTCAGGCCCGGAGGACCGTTGAAAACCAAGAAAATCATTGCAACCCTTGCTGCCCTTGTCACCATTTTTGCGTTGGCTGGCTGCTCGCTCAACCGAGAGGTTGCCTCGTTGGACCCCTACTCACCGAGCGATGGTGTGCAGGTAGATTTGCCTGAGCTGAAGGCTAGAAATGTGTTGTTTGTCTCCGACACCGATGGAAATTCAGTTTTGATTGGCTCGTTCATTAATACAACGGACTCAATTGTTTCTGCCCAGCTAGAAACCATGGACTCTGAGGGCAAGTTAGTAATCACAGATATCACAATTCCGGCAGAGGGAAAGTTTGATCTCGGCTACAACGGAACTGAGGGAAAGCGACTGTTCCTAACCGAACTACCAGGTTCCATGCACCCGGTTTACATCCGCGCGGGTGGAGATCCAGCCGAAATGCTGGTGCCAATTCTTGATGGCACGCTTGCGGAATACCGCCCCTTTATCGACTAAGCCTCGAATTTGTAGCCAAGACCACGCACCGTTATGAGGTGGCGTGGCCTTGAAGGATCATCTTCAATTTTTGATCTGACTCGCTTTACGTGAACGTCTAAGGTCTTAGTGTCGCCGAAGTAGTTACTGCCCCAAACCCGATCAATTATTTGACCCCTGGTCAAAACACGATTTACATTCTCAATCAGCAGTTCCAGTAGCTCAAATTCCTTTAGTGGCATTTGGATCGGCTCCCCGTTCACCGAGACGGTGTGACGATCAAGATCCATTACAACTGGACCCGCTTTCAGAAGTCCAGACTCAGAAACTGGTAACTCTGCGCCTCTGCGCAAAACTGCCTTCATTCGAGCAAGCAGCTCTCTGGTTGAATAGGGTTTCGTGACGTAGTCGTCAGCTCCGATTTCTAGACCAACCACCTTGTCAATTTCGGTGTCCTTGGCGGTAATCATGATGATTGGAACTTGGCTCTCTTGCCTGATTGCCCGGCAAACCTCATTGCCAGAGATTCCTGGCAACATCAAATCCAGCAGGATCAAGTCAGGAGAATTTTTACGAAAAGATTCAATAGCTATATTTCCGTCTTCTGCCTCGAGAACCTGATAACCCTCTTTTTCCAGCAAATAAACCAGCGGTTCGCGTAAGTTTGGTTCGTCTTCAACAACTAGGACACGAGTCATTTTTCCTCATTTGCGTTAATTGGTAGTCGAAGGGTGAAAGTTGAGCCGACCCCAACCTTTGAAAAAATCTTGACCTCTCCTTTGTGCTGTGATGCGGCGTGCTTCACAATCGCCAGTCCCAGACCAGTTCCGCCCGTCTGGCGCGATCTAGAAGGGTCGACTCGATAGAAACGCTCAAAAATTCGCTCTTGTTCACTTTCAGGAATGCCAATACCGGAATCGGTGACTGATATTTCTGCAATCTCATTGTTGACCTTAATGCCAACACCAACTTGACCACCGGGCTCTGAATAGACAATTGCATTCTCGATGAGGTTTTTGACGGCAGTAACGAGCATTTCATAGTCACCACGCAGCTTGACTGCTTGATCAATTTCACTCGCTAGACGAATCTTGTTTTGGCTTGCCAGGACTTGATTTCTGTCCACAGCGTCCGCTATTACCTGACCCAGATCAACCAGATCAATCGAGTCTGCCAAGTTCGCACCCTGGACTCGAGAGAGTTGAATCAGCTCATGGACAATGTTGGCAAGTCTTTGCGATTCCTTCTGCAAGCTTTCGGCAAATTTAGTAACTGCCGCTGGGTCATCCGTGGCACCTGTAATTGCCTCAGCTAGCAGGCTGATAGCACCGATTGGTGTTTTGAGCTCATGAGAAACGTTTGCTACGAAGTCTCTGCGTGTGTCCTCTAGCTTCTTTGCCTCGGTCAGATCATCGACCAACAACATCACATAGCGATCACCGAATTGCACTGCCTTGGCATGAATCCAAGTGCGGTCACGATTAAGTCCGGTCTCAATTTCAACTTCTATTTCGACTGGCTGACCTTGACTGCGAGCGCCGTCCACCAAGTCCTTCAGTTCGTGATGGACCAACTTGCTACTTGCTATCAGTCCCATTTGACTTGCTTTTGGCGATGAGCGAAACACTAGGTTCGATTGATCCAGCACCACACCTGCGCTGGCAACAACATCAATTAGCTGTGAGGCCAGCAGTTCTATGGCATCTGTTTCAGGCCGCTCGGAGCGAGCGCGTCGACTGGCAAAAAGGCCCACGTTTGCTCCGTTCACTAGGTTAACGACCATCAGGGATAAGGTTAGGAGTAAATTTGCCTTGACGAGGCCTAGTTTTCCGCTGGTTTGGTTGAAATTAAGCCAATGTTTCACTGGGAATGTTTGGCTCAAGGCAGTTAGAAACGAGGAAGAATGCGCAAGATTTTCGAGCAGGAACTGCAGGAGGTTCAGTCCCGCCTGGTTGAGCTGGCTGGTGGTGCCAGGGTAATCATGAAAAAGGGGACCGGAGCATTCCTGAACTCGGACGTGGCTTTGGCTGATGAAGCTTTGGCCCTAGCCGATAGCAACGAGCGCAAAGCACTCGATCTAGACGAACTGGTAATCAAGATTTTGGCAACCCAGTCTCCGGTTGCCAAAGATTTGCGCATTTTGGTTTCCGCTCTTCGCATGAGCGCATCACTGGAGAGAATGGGTTCGCTTGCCTCTCACCTTGCCGCAATAGCTCGCTACCGATTCCCCGGCAGCGCCATTCCAGAATCTCTAAGATCAACCTTTTCTGAAATGGCCAAGATCGATCTTGAGTTGGCGGATAAGGCAGTTGCTCTTCTGCAGAACCCAGACGTTGATCTAGCGAGAGAAATCCAAGCCAGAGACGAAGCTGTTGACCTTCTTCACCGAAAAGTATTTGACGTTGTGCTAGCACCAACTTGGTCCGAGAATGCGATGTATACCGTCGACGTTACTTTAGCCTCACGCTACTTTGAGCGCTTTGCAGACCACGTAGTGGACATCAGCTCGAAGGTTAGCTTCCTTCAAACTGGTGAGTGGTAATTACTTCTTACCTTGATTAGCCACCGCCGCAGCGCCAGCTGCTGCGGCTTGGGGATCTAGATACTCTCCACCAGGATTTTCTGGCTTCAAATTTGAATTTAGTTTGTAATAAAGAGGTATGCCGGTAGGGATATTTAACTCGGCAATGTCCGCATCGCTTATTCCATCAAGGTGCTTAACCAGGGCACGCAATGAATTGCCGTGAGCGGTAATTAGAACTGTCTTTGATTGCTGTAACTGCTTCACAACATCTGATTCCCAGTAGGGAAGCATCCGCTCCAAAACATCCTTTAGACACTCGGTTCTAGGTAGCTCATCTCCCAACTCCTGATAGCGATCGTCACCAAACTGGGAAAACTCAGCATCATCCGCGATGGGTGGCGGTGGGGTGTCGTAACTTCTGCGCCAGAGCTGGAATTGTTCGGGCCCGTACTTCTCCAGAGTTTCTGCCTTATCAAGTCCTTGCAGTGCCCCGTAGTGACGCTCATTTAGTCTCCAGGAACGATATGTTGGGATCCAGTTTCTATCAATCTGATCTAAGGCAATGTGGGCGGTGTTGATGGCTCGCTTCAAAACCGAGGTGAATAAAACGTCTGGCTTTAGACCAGATTCACCTAGCAGCTCCCCCGCACGTTTCGCTTCTGCTCGTCCTTGGTCTGTTAGGTCAACATCCACCCAACCAGTGAAAAGGTTCTTCTGATTCCATACTGAATTGCCATGCCTGAGCAGAATTAGGTGATAGGTCATGCATTCAGCTTAGTAAGACAGCTAGCTGCTTCGGCCAGAAAGTTTGAAGGAGCTGGGCCTAGGAAGATTAGCTGCCTTGCCGGCGTCTGCCGGCACCAGTACCTCTTGCGCAGCAGAGACTTTTCTTCCTGATGTCTCTACCAATAAATCAAGATAAGGCGTGTTTCTCGCCACCAATGCGAGAGCAATTGAACCAAGTTCAAAGTGGAGCGCCGACGCTACAACTTTTCCAACCTGCTTAACCTGATAAAAAACCAGGTCACCGACTGCTGCTAGATCGTCACCGTTTTCAAGGTGAAGCAGAGTCAGTCGACGAGGAGGGTGACCAAGATTGTGAACTTTAGCAACGCTCTCCTGGCCCCGATAGCATCCTTTACTCAGGTGCACAGCCGACAACAGCCAATCAAACTCGTGAGGGAGAGACTTCTCATCAACATCATTGATGTCTGGTCGACCAGCCGCTACACGCAGTGCCCGCAGTGCCATTAGCCCTGCCTGTTCTCTACTGGGTGCTAGCTCAGAAAAGACTTCAAAGTATTGAAATTTGGATCGATTCGGGTTGTAGCTAACGGAGGTAGAGCGATCAATCGAAAATGGATCTTGCCAGGCCGCCTCGCTCGGTTTTCCAAACATCCCAAAAGCCCTGAGATTAGTTTTTTCTATCGAAACCTTGCTTCGAAATCGCATTTTCTCAAGCCAAGAAACTAAACCATCTGCTTTTTCTGTTGGAAGCGCAACTAGAACTGCGTCTCCAACAATCAGAATCTTGAGCTGATGTTCGATGTGGCCTTGCGGACTGAGCAGCAGAGCTTCTGTGGAATCTCCTGAATTGAGGTTCATAATGTCCTGGGTTAGCAGGGAGTGGAGCCAACTCTTAGCGTCGGGGCCGCTTACTTCAATAATCGACTGATCGGTTCTTTCAACATATGCCTCACCCGACAAGAGTTTTCTTTGCTCTAGCAGTGGGTTACCGAAGTGCTCAGGCATCTTGTCTTACCAACCTGGCCGACGCATGTGACTTAAGAGGATTGCCCAGAGCCGCCATATCCCAAGCCCATAGCAGTGCACCCTCAACCATTCCCCACATTCTCTTCCCTGATGCATACTCCTTGGCATTTGGCGAGCGCAAAACTGCGTCGGTTGCAATGTCTATCCTGGCGCCTTTGATCTGTCCAAAGTAAAGCTCAGCAACGCCGGTTGGTTGAATAATGAGCGCTTCTATATCAAAGCCACCAGTTTCGTTACGCCATAGTTCTAAATCTTCTCGCACCGTAATGGCACTCTCCCCACTTCCGGGCAGGAGACCGGGACCAGCATCTGATTGGTCATTGGGGCGCGAGAGCATCCAGTAGCCATGTTCCGAAGAAATAGGTTTGCCCGCTAAGTCGCTCACCCACGATTCATACTGAAGCTTTCCGCTGGCAACAGGAGTAAAACTAATTGTTTGAAGGAATTCACTTTCACCAGACCCGGCGTAAGCGACGACGCCTGAGCCTTTCCACTTTCCAATTAGGAAGGCAAATGGAGTGAGTTCAATCGGAAGATCATCCGGTAGGACGAACAACTTAGCGTTGCCCCTTGAAGAGCTTGTAAATAACGAGTGCTGAAACGCCAGCAATTGCTAACGAAGCAAGAATGAGAAGACCGGTAAAAACAAGTTCAATGGCGAGCAGCATGTGGTAATTCTAACTAATCAGGCTCAAGAGGGTGAACAGGCCTAGCAGCAAGATGGTCCCAGCGGAAACATAGATTTGCTGGCGAACCGTATCTTTTGATTTGGAGGAAATTAGGTGCTCGAGGCTAACAATTGCAATGGCGCTGGCCGCGATAGCGCCAAAGGCGGCAAAGCGAGAATCGCCGGTTAGATTCAGATAAGCAAGCAGACCAGCGACAAAGACTCCAGCCCAGATAGCGCTGATTTGGAACCACTGATTGCTCATGCAAAGACTCTATCCAACGACTTTGTTGATGCCACTATCATTTTGCCAAGCGTTAGGCGGGCCATGGCAACAATCCTTTGTATCTCCCCTCAGCGCGAAAACCCGCTCCCACCACTTGAGGTGCTTGGCCATCAGCTACATCTAATTGACTTCGAACCACAATCACTGGCCAGCGCGCCTCGACATGACCTGGTGATTTTGGACTGCCGTCGCAATCTGGTCGAGGCCAGATCAGTTGCAAGAATTCTGCAAGCAGCCAGCTGGCAAACTCCGTTATTGCTGGTCGTTTCTGAGAGCGCGCTGCCGGCGGTCAGTAGCGACTGGGGAAGTCAAGATTTCATTCTCGAGGGAGCATCACTAGCTGAAGTCGATGCGCGAATTCGATTGCTGAACAAAACAGTTCAAAGAATTTCGACTGTTGATAGCGCCAGTGGTCTTGTAATTGACACCGTCACCTTCACGGCAAAAATAAATGGTAAGACATTGGACCTTACCTACAAAGAATTTGAATTGCTTCGATATCTTCACGAGCACCCGAATCAGGTCTTCAGTCGAGAGCAACTACTAAGCGAAGTTTGGGGGTACGACTACTTTGGAGGAACCAGAACGGTAGATGTCCACATTCGAAGGCTCCGAGCCAAACTCGGCGAATACGAAGGTTTGATTGGCACGGTGAGAAATGTGGGCTATCGGCTTGACCCCACCGGTAGTTCAGAAAATTAACTCCTAACCATTGCACGCTAATTAGTGGGAAGATATCTCCATGGCTGATGAGACGACCACTATCTTCACGCCTGCTGTAAATCCTGAATTGCCAGAAGACCGCTTTCTAGAAAGAGAGCTGAGCTGGCTAGATTTCAATCAGCGGGTACTGGAGCTCGCGGAGGACAAGACGACACCGCTCCTAGAGCGCGTTAACTACTTGTCGATTTTCGCATCCAATCTGGATGAATTTTTCATGGTGAGAGTGGCATCTCTAAAAAGAAGAATTGCCACTGGAATTGCTGTCCCGTCTCCTTCAGGGCTAAGTCCGCAAGAGGTTCTGCAACAGATTTCTGATCGCACGCGAATCCTGCAACAGCGCCACGCGAGGCTCTTTCGAGATGAGCTTGCTCCTCTGCTAGCGGAGGCAAAAATCAATGTCGTGCATTTTGCAGGTCTCAGTACAGAAGAGAAGCAAAAACTGCACGAATACTTCAGCCTGCAGGTCTTTCCGGTCCTGACGCCACTGGCTGTCGACCCAGCGCATCCATTCCCTTATATCTCGGGTCTATCACTCAATTTGGCTGTTGTTCTGAAGAACCCAAAAACCAAAGGCGAGCACTTCGCAAGAGTTAAAGTTCCACCACTTCTGCCAAGGTTTGTTCCAGTGCCAGCTTCAACCTCCAGGTTTGTGCCTCTCGAAGATGTCATTGGAGAATTTTTGGGAGAGCTTTTTCCTGGCATGGAAGTTGTCCAACATCACACATTCCGTGTCACCAGAAATGAGGATTTGGAAGTTGATGAGGAAGAGGGGGAAAACCTTCTAATCCAGCTAGAGAAGGAGCTGCTGAGAAGAAGGTTTGGGCCACCGGTTCGCTTGGAAGTAGCAGAGGACATTGATAAAAAAGTTCTGAGTCTGCTGCAACGAGAACTAGACATCGACACCCACGACGTCTACGAACTACCTGAGCCGTTAGATCTTCGAAGCTTGAATGCGTTCTATCGCCTGCGCCGTCCTGAGCTTAAGTTCGAACCACATCAGATCACCACGAATCCCTACCTAGAAGCGGATGAGGATGAGGCTGCCGATATATTCGCTGCCTTGCGTGAGCGAGAAGTTTTGGTCCACCACCCTTACGAATCTTTCGCAACCAGCGTTCAGGCCTTCTTGGAGCAGGCTGCTCAAGACCCGCAAGTCCTGGCTATCAAGCAAACGCTCTACAGAACTTCTGGTGACTCGCCCATTATGGATGCGCTAATTGAAGCAGCTGAAGCAGGCAAACAAGTACTGGCTTTGGTTGAAATCAAAGCTAGATTCGACGAGCAGAACAACATCGGCTGGGCAAGAAAACTCGAGAGTGCCGGGGTCCATGTTGTTTATGGTCTAGTTGGATTAAAGACTCACTGCAAACTTTCGCTGGTTATTCGTCAAGAGGGAGACCAGCTGCGTCGCTACTGCCACGTCGGGACCGGAAATTACAATCCCAAAACTGCTCGCTACTACGAAGACTTGGGTCTTCTCACCGCGCGCAACGAAGTCGGCGAAGACCTAACCAAACTATTTAATTTGCTCTCGGGCTATGCCTCCGAACCTCAATACAAAGCCATGCTCACATCACCAGGCGGAGTCCGCGAAGGCTTAACTGAGCGAATTCAGCGTGAAATTGCAAATCATCGCGAGGGTAAGCCAGCTCGAATTGCACTGAAACTGAACTCTTTAGTGGACGAGCGGGTGATTGACCAGCTCTACCTGGCCTCGCAAGCGGGTGTCCCAATTGATGTTTTAGTTAGAGGAATGTGTGCTCTCAAGCCCGGTGTAAAGGGGCTGAGTGAGACCATCAGAGTTAGGTCAGTCTTGGGTCGCTACCTGGAACACTCGCGCATTTTCTATTTCGAAAACGCAGGAACACCCGATGTCTTCATTGGCTCTGCCGACATGATGCACCGAAACCTTGATCGCAGGGTTGAGACGCTGGTGAAGATTGTCCAGGCCGATCAAATAGAACAGCTCAAAGGAATTCTTTACCTTGGTATGAGCGACGAAGTTGCATCATGGCATCTTGGTTCTGACGGGGTTTGGCAACGTAAGGCTCAATCAGCAAATGGCAATAAGCTGGCGGACCTGCAAGATCAGATGATGTTTCAAGCACTCTCAAAAAAGCGCAGCCGCTGATGACTATCTTAGCTGCCGGGGTTGTTTGTTGGCGTGAGCAAAAAGGCAATCTTGAAGTGCTTCTAGTGCAAAGAGAGAAATACCAAGACTGGTCCTTTCCAAAAGGAAAACAAGATCCAGGTGAGTTGCTGCCTGAAACTGCAGTACGTGAAGTCTTCGAAGAAGTGGGAATTACTTTAAGACTCGGAAGAAAACTATCCGTAGTGACTTACAAAGTTTCAAATGGTGAAGAGAAGGAGGTTCACTATTGGTCTTCAAAACTCAAGTCAAAAGCAATCAAAAAATCAGAATTTGAACCTAATGAAGAAATTTCAAAAGTTAAGTGGATGATTGCGTCGGAAGCGATTCAAAAACTTTCTTACAAGCATGATCAAGATCTTCTTCAGGAAGTGCTCAAGCTTCATAAAACTAAAGAACTTGAAACAAGAGCACTTATCTTGCTCAGGCACGCTAAAGCCACACCACGAAGTGATTGGAAAGGCTCGGAATCTAAACGTCCTCTGCTTCCCGAGGGCAAGCAACAAGCCAAGCGATTAGTGAGA
>CAZTLT010000036.1:0-9270 GCA_964614615.1 uncultured Aquiluna sp.
GGTTTCAAAAACCGTCCTCGACAGCGGTGTTCGCATCTTAACTGAACATGTGCAGGGGGCGCCTTCCGTGGCAATCTCTGTTTCAGTTGGGGTCGGTTCGCGCGATGAGTCAGCTCAACACCTAGGCTCAACGCATTTTCTTGAGCACTTGCTATTTAAAGGAACCACTAGAAGATCAGCGCTTGATATCTCCATCGCTTTTGATTCGGTCGGCGGATCCTCCAATGCGGCTACCGCTAAGGAATACACCAGCTACTACGCACGGGTGCAGAATTCGGCAATTAACCTTGCAACTGATGTGCTACTAGACATGTTTACATCAGCAAAAATCGATCAAAACGATTTTGATACCGAAAAGACGGTAATCCTCGAAGAGCTAGCGATGAACGAGGATGACCCAGAGGATGTTGCGCACGAAGCGTTTTCGGATGCGCTGATGCCAAACACCGATCTTGGCAGACCGATTGGTGGTTCCAAAGAGAGCATCTTGGCAGTTAGCAGGCAGCAGGTTATGGATCACTACCGCCAGCACTACGCCGCTAATTCTTTGATTATTGCAGCTGCCGGGGGAGTAGAGCACGCTCATCTAGTGGAGATTGTTCAAAGTCAACTTGACCTTGTTGGTTGGAACAATTCTTCAACTCCGATTGCCCGACGCCCACAAGAATTTAGGCAACCTCCACATCCCGAAACTTTCCGACTAATTGAGAAAGATACTCAGCAGGCTCACGTAATTCTTGGATTTCAAAGTCCGCACTCAATGGACGAGGATCGCTATGCGCTGGCAATCTACAACACCGTTCTGGGTGGGGGAATGTCATCCAGGCTTTACCAGGAAATTCGAGAAAAACGTGGCCTTGCCTATTCCACTTATTCCTACCAACACGGCTACTCCGATAGCGGCTTTTTTGGTCTTTATGCTGGATGCAATTCGGAAAACGCTGAGTCTGTCGTAAAACTGATGAGACAGCAGCTGGAGGAGATTGCCAGTGTGGGTGTTACTGACCAAGAATTCACTCTCGCTTTGGGAAACATCACTGGATCCTTAGCATTGAGATTCGAGGCGAGTATGGCCCGAATGAATCGATTAGTCGGAACAGAACTGGGCTCTGGCGAGTATCTATCTGTTTCGGAAGTGCTCGAGAGATTTCAGGCGCAGACAAAGGACGATGTCCTTCGCGTGGCAAGAAGAATGGCAAGCGCTCCAAGTTCCCTAGTCGCGGTTGGCCAAAATCTTGCCTCCCTCGAGAAACTCGCTTGATAGGTTTAGTCCATGATTTCCGTTGCCATTGTTGGTGCTACTGGTCGAATGGGCCAGCTGACCAAAGATATTGTCGATAGCGATCCCAATCTAAAACTGCATGCAGCACTTGATTCAAAATCGGATAAAGCCTCAATGCTTGGTGCAGACGTGGTGGTTGATTTCACGAACCCCGAAATAAGCGAGCAGATTGTGGATTTTGCGGTTACTAATGGCCTGAAAATTTTGGTGGGAAGCTCAGGTTGGTCAGAGGTGAAGCTTGCTGGAGTTGAAAAGAAGCTCACCGGCACTTCTGCTGCCGTAGTGGTTGTTCCAAATTTCTCCATCGGATCGATGCTCGCTCAGCGCTTCGCTGGTGAGGCAGCTAGGTATTTTCACCAAGCCGAAATCATCGAGACTCATCATGCTGGCAAGAAGGACTCCCCGTCTGGCACTGCCATTCGAACCGCCGAGGTAATCGGCAAAAATCGCAGTCAGACCAATTTTGTAGTAGATGCCTCACAGCCTGCACGTGGTAAATCCATTTCCGGAGTACCAATTCATTCGGTCAGATTGCCCGGAGTCTCGGCAAGGCAAGAAACAATTTTTGCTGCCGACAGTGAGCAACTAAAAATAGAGCATGATGTGACTTCGCATCGGGCCTACTCACTTGGAATTCTTCGCTCGATTGAATTCACTGCAACAGCCAGTGGGTTGACGGTGGGTCTTGAAAAGGTAATTGCTTAGGGTGATTACAAAAATTTGGCTAATCGCCATGGTTGTTATCACTCTCTTATACGCGTTTTTACTGTTTGAGCGCGGAGTCGTCTTAATCTCTGATCCGCAACCGGTGGCGGTGGCTCTGGGAATAACAATTTTGTTCTTCCCTCTAATCGCTTTAGCCAGCATTTTTTACGAAATAAGATTCGGATTTAGACTTGCCAAGCTTGGCAAACTCTTAGAGCGCAGTGGCATGGAGCTACCCGAGTACGAGCTGCGCCCGAGTGGAAAAGCTACCAAAACTAGTGGCGATGAGGTTTTTGAGTCTCTTCGAAGAAAATTGGAAAACGATGAGACTAATTACCTGCTTTGGTTTTTATTGGCTGATTCCTATGACAAATTAGGAGATCGGCGCCGAGCTAGAGCTGCTGCTCGTAAATCAATCTCATTTGCTAAAAAGGCCAAAGCGCTTTAGTACTAAATACATCTGGCAGCCAAGGCAGAAGTTAAAAAAGCCATTCAAAAAAGCCGCAATAAAAATAAATGCCAGCGCAACCGAGGTAACAACCTGTGAGTTGATCAGCAGGCCAACCGTTGCGGACACGGCGAAGAAAAGACCAACTTGCTGGGCAAATCTTGGCGGACGAGAGTCCTCCAGTTCTTTAGGCTCCCCAATTCGAGGCCGAATGAGTCCAAATAGGAACTTGTAGGGATGCGATGCTGGAAGGAATACACTCCAGACAAATAGCACCAGTAGAAGTCCAACAGTGAAAACTGTGACCTGACCATAGACAGTAAACGCATCCGCAAATCCGATCAGGGCAATTACCGAAGTAATCACCGCTCCGAAACGGGGGGCTCTTGGGTCAATCAATGTGCTCATTTCACTCCTAGTTTCTCAAGCTCTTGATTCAATTTGTTTAGGTTGGGAACTCCACCGACCCGATACACCAACTCACCATCGCTGTTGAGCAGGAAGACCGTTGGGGTTTGGTTGATGCCGAATCTAGCTGCCACATTAAGTCGATCCGTGATGTCTACTTCCAGATGGGTCAGTCCCCCGTGTCGATGCTCAAGTTGCGCAAGTTGGCGTCGAACCCCTGGGCACTGCCCGCAGTACTGGGTTGAGAATTGAATCAAAGTCGCTTTTTTGCCAAGTTCTGCTGATGGGATTCCTTGCCTGGTGGCCCGTAGCCGCCGAGGGTCAATCAATTGCCTTCGCATTACCCGGTGACCGCGCCCTCTCAGAATTCGATAGGAAATCCCAACGAGAGAGGCAGTCACGACGAGCGCAAGAACGGGCAGGAGAGATTCCACCGCCCTAGGTTAGGTCATTCCGGCCAACTTACGCGGAGTGTTACGGCTTTTTACTAGCCCCTTACCCCCTAGGCTTTTCGCGATGAGCGAGATTGAATTTAGAAGCGACGTAACCGTTGAGTTGGTGCGGCACAGCGCCAGGGATGCTGATGTGCTATTCGCGGCGAGAGTTTCTACCCAGGGTGAGCAGACTCTAGATTCAGCAAAGCTAAGCGACGCTGAAGCGGAGAAAAAAGATAAAGGCCTCATCAACTATTTAATGCGTGATCGGCACGGCTCTCCCTTTGAGCACAATTCACTGACCTTCTATGTCCAGGCGCCAATTTTTGTGTTTAGAGAATTTATGCGGCATCGTATTGCCAGCTACAACGAAGAATCAGGTCGCTATCGTGAATTGCGTCCAGTTTTTTATGTGCCAGGACCTGATCGAAAACTGATTCAAATTGGCAAGCCAGGCCACTATGAGTTCGTTGACGGTTCTGCCGAACAGTTCGCTTTGGTGCAGCAGGAAACCATGATGGTTACCCGCGCTGCCTATGAGGCATACCAGAGGATGTTAGAGGCGGGCGTGGCGAGGGAAGTGGCCAGAATTGTTTTGCCGCTGAACATCTACTCCAGTATGTATGTGACGATGAACGCACGTTCCCTCATGAACTTTCTTTCCCTACGGACCAAAAGAGAAGGCACCCACTTCCCATCTTTCCCCCAGAGGGAGATTGAAATGGTTGCCGAAAAGATGGAAGATTTTTGGGCTGAATTGATGCCACTGAGCTACCAGGCATTCAATGAAAATGGCAGGGTAGCCCCTTAGTTTCTAACTCGCTAGGCTAAACCAATGGTTTCTCAGCAAAAAGACATCTTCGGCCAGGTGCTGGTTGCGCTTGTTACACCGATGACCGCGGATGGCGAAGTCGACTGGTCTGCTACTGAAAAACACATCGATTATGTAATTTCAAATGGTGCAGATGGTGTGGTCGTTACGGGAACCACCGGCGAAACTTCAACTTTGACCGATGCCGAGAAAATCAAACTTGTTGAGGTGGGTAAGAGCGTTTCCGCAGGCAGAGCAAAAATCATCACTGGTGGCGGATCAAACGAGACCGCCCATGCTATTCAGCTATACAAAGCAAGCGAAAAAGCTGGTGCCGATGGTGTGATGGTTGTTACTCCTTACTACAACAAACCAACCCAAGCGGGCATCCTCACTCATTTCCGACTGATTGCGGACGCTACCGGCTTACCGGTGATTCTTTATGACATTCCCGGTCGCACCGGAGTTGCTATCTCCTACGAAACTTTCCATCGGGCAGCTAAGCACCCGAACATTGTTGCAATCAAAGACGCCAAGGGTGATCTGGCTCAGGTTTCAAGACTGATGCTTGAAACAGGCCTGATGTATTTCTCTGGAGATGATTCAAACGTTTTACCCCACATCTCCATTGGTGCAACCGGTCTGATTGGCGTAACAGCAAACATCGCACCGCACGCCTACCGTGAAATGGTCGACGCGACCAATAGAAATGATTTCCATGCGGCTCTCACGGTTCACAATGCCCTCGAGCCCCTTCAGAGAGCGATAATGACGCATGTGCCGGGAACCGTGGCAGCAAAATATGTTCTGCACGGACTCGGTCAAATTAACTCTCCCCGGGTGCGTCTTCCTCTAGTGGGCCCCGAAGACCACGAGGCAGCGTTGATTGAAGGCGGCATCGATCAGGTTGTTGCCGTGCCTGGAATAAGTTTTGATAACTTCCGTCCCGATCGAAATGCGGCTGCGGGCGGTGCGCTACCAAAGGTAGCGGGAACTACTCGCTAGTGAACGCACCTAGCCCACTCACCCAGGACACTCTTCGAGTGATACCGCTTGGTGGCGTAGGTGAAATCGGCAGAAACTGCACCACATTCGAGATTAATGGCCAAATCTTAATAGTTGACTGCGGTGTTTTGTTTCCCGAGGAGACTCAGCCTGGAGTAGATCTAATTCTTCCCGATCTTGGTTACCTTTCAGACAAGCTAGATCGAATCGCAGGTCTAGTCCTAACCCACGGGCATGAAGACCACATCGGGGGAGTTCCCTACTTACTTAAGATGCGCCCGGACATTCCAGTTTTTGGCTCGAAGCTGACAATTGCGTTTGTTCAGGAAAAGTTGGCTGAACATCGAGTGAGCGCCCCAATCAACATCGTTAGCGAGGGAATGCGAGTCAAGGTTGGCGAATTCGAGTGCGAGTTCGTGGCAGTGAACCACTCGATTCCGGACTCTTTGGCGGTAATCATTCGTTCCAAGGCTGGCACAGTACTGGCAACCGGCGACTTCAAAATGGACCAGCTGCCACTGGATGGAAGGCTTACGGATCTGCGCGCTTTTGCCAAAGTCGGGCAAGAGGGTGTCGACTTATTCATGGTTGACTCCACCAATGCGGATGTTCCTGGATTTACTCCGCTTGAGCGAGAAATTGGTCCAGTTATTGATTCCGTAATTTCCAAAACTCCTGGCAAGGTGGTGGTTGCATCATTTGCCTCACATGTGCACAGAGTTCAGCAGGTCATTGAGGCTGCCGTTGCCAATCGTCGAAAAGTTGTTTTTGTCGGTCGCAGCATGGTGAAAAACATGAAAATTGCAGCCGAGCTCGGTTATCTACACATCCCCGAGGGCGCGGTGGTTGATTTATCAACGGCTCAAGACATGCCAGATGGTCAGCTGGTGTTTATGTCCACCGGTTCACAGGGGGAGCCAATGGCGGTTCTCTCGAGGATTGCGAACAGCGATCATCAGATTGAAATTGGCGAGTTCGATACGGTCTTGCTGGCAAGTTCAATGATTCCAGGAAATGAAAATGCCGTCTACCGCGTGATTGATGGCCTAACAAGATTGGGTGCGAATGTTGTGCACAAAGGCAATGCCAATGTCCACGTCTCGGGTCACTCAGCAGCTGGCGAGCTGCTCTACTGCTACAACATAATCAAGCCGAAAAATGTCATGCCAATTCACGGCGAATTCAGACATCTAGTTGCAAATGCAAGGCTTGCTCGCAAAACAGGTATCGACGAAAAAAACATTATTGTCACTGAAGATGGCGGAGTAGTTGACCTAAGGGATGGCAAAGCGGAACTGGTCGGGAAGATTCGTTGCGACATGCTTTACGTTGATGGTGGGGCAGTGGGAAAAATAACTGAGGAAGACCTTAGTGACCGCCGAACTCTCGCTGCCGAAGGTTTCATCTCCATCTTTGCAGTCGTAAACAAGGAAACTGGTCAGCTAGTTGAGGGACCTGCTATTAGAGCCAGGGCATACGCGGAAGAAGATCATGTTTTTGACGATATCTTGCCCGCGATACAGCAGGCGCTCGCCCAGGCCGCCAGCGATGGTGTCAGAGACACTCATCAACTTCAACAGGTCATTCGAAAGACCGTGGGTTCTTGGGTGGCAAAAGCGCATCGGCGAAAGCCCATGATCATCCCGATTGTTGTCTACTCTGCGCGCCCTGCCTAAGCCAATTTCCCCATTCTCCTTGCTATTTTTCTTGCATGGCTGGAAAAACCAAGCCGCCCAAACGAGCCGGCGGCCCTAAAAAGTCACGCTCGGTAGCGCCTGCTGCCAAGTCAAAGCCAGCTACCAGCAGCAGATTCTTTGCCATCCTCCAGCGCGGATACATGGCGTCGGCACATGGGCTGGGACAGCTGGTCCGATCATTCAGTAAGGAACTGCCGCCCGAGGAGAGAAGGGACGGCGCTCCATTCGCCCTGTTTATCCTCAGCGTATGGGGCGTAATTTTCGCTTGGTTTTTGAGTAATGAAGCATGGGCTGTGCTACTGCACCAATTCACCTTCGGTTTATTTTTTGGCCTAGTCAGCTTCGGTCTACCAGTGGTTTTATTTGCCTATTCAATTTATCTTTTTAGACACCCTTCCTCGGTGAGGGATTCTTCCAGGTTCGCCCTTGGATTTTGGTTTTTCTTGTCGGTGGCTTCCGGATTTTTCCACGTCTTTTCGGACTTGCCCTCACCTAACGATGGGGTGCCAGCGCTGGCTAGTGCAGGAGGTCTTTTTGGCTGGCTGATTGGCGGGCCCCTGATTAGTTTGTTTACAATTTGGGGCGCGGTGCCGGCACTAGTTTTGTTAGCCCTGGTTTCGCTATTGGTCATGACTGGCACTACGCCAACCCAAATAGCTCCCAAGCTGCGCGAAGTTTACGCTTACTTGTTTGGAGTCAGCGAAAAGAAAGAAAGAGTTCAGCCAGAGAGTAAGTGGTGGCAGCGGGAACGAGAGCAGCCGCAAGCTTTTGAAACACCGCTCGAGATTATTTCTGAACCCGATCCAGAAGAATTGCCGATGGTTGAGCTTGAACCCGCAGTCGCAGATAGCGAGCCAGCACTCGACTTCTTGCGGGAAGAAGAGGGACTAACTGAACCAATTGATTTGCCAACGCCGAAGGAGCGCAAGCCATATGTCTTGCCTGGCCTTGGTCTACTCGCAGCGGGTTCCCCAGCTAAAGCGGTAAGTTCGGTCAACAATCAAGTGGCGGCAGCCATTGACGCAGTCTTCAAAGAGTTCGATGTTGAAGCCAAGGTTTCAGGATTCCAGCGCGGGCCGACGGTAACTCGCTATGAGGTAGAGCTTGCTCCCGGAGTAAAGGTAGAGGCGGTCACTCGTCTGACGAACAATATTTCCTACGCTGTTGCATCAAACGAAGTCAGGATACTTTCGCCAATCCCAGGTAAGAGCGCGATAGGAATTGAAATTCCCAATACCGATCGTGAAACTGTGACGCTCGGCGATGTTCTTCGAAGCAAGAACGCTCAAGGGGCTAGCCACCCGTTGACCATCGGTGTTGGCAAGGACGTTGAAGGCGGCTACCTGGTGGCAAACATCGCAAAGATGCCTCATCTTTTAGTGGCTGGTGCAACCGGCGCAGGCAAGTCAAGCTTTGTGAATTCCATGATTGCCTCCATACTCATGCGAGCCACCCCGGCCGAAGTTCGCCTGGTCTTGATTGACCCGAAGCGAGTTGAGCTAGCCGCATATCAAGGAGTGCCTCACCTGGTAACTCCAATCATCACTAACCCTAAGAAGGCAGCCGAGGCACTGCAGTGGGTTGTTCGGGAGATGGACTCCCGCTACGACGATCTCGCATCATTTGGTTTCAAGCACATCGATGATTTCAATCGAGCTGTAGTGGCGGGCGAGATCAAGCCGCCCGCTGGTTCGCAGCGAGAATTGCTTCCGTATCCATATCTGTTGGTTGTGGTCGATGAGCTGGCGGATCTGATGATTGTGGCTCCACGCGATGTCGAAGATGCAATTGTTCGAATTACTCAGTTGGCCAGGGCAAGCGGTATTCACCTGGTATTGGCTACCCAGCGTCCTTCGGTCGATGTTGTCACTGGCCTGATTAAGGCAAACGTTCCTTCTAGGTTGGCCTTCTCCGTTTCTTCGGTTACCGACTCCAGGGTGATTCTTGATGGGCCGGGCGCTGAGAAGTTGGTGGGTCAAGGCGATGCTCTATTTGCCCCAATGGGAACCAATAAGCCAATTCGAGTTCAGGGTGCCTGGGTTAGTGAGCCTGAGCTGCAGAAACTGGTCAGCCATGTCAAAAACCAGATGGACCCCGAATATCGAAGTGATGTAAATCAGGTGAGCCAGTCACGAGTAGTTGATAGTGAAATCGGAGACGACTTGGATGTCCTGTTGGCAGCCTGTGATCTGGTGGTCAATTCCCAGTTTGGCTCAACCTCCATGTTGCAAAGAAAGCTCCGAGTTGGGTTTGCGAAAGCTGGCAGACTGATGGATCTGCTGGAATCTCGTGGCATCGTTGGCCCATCTGAAGGATCTAAGGCGCGCGAGGTGCTGATTCGACCAGAAGATATGCATAAGGCACTTGCTCGCATCACTGGTCAATCGCCAGTTGCGGGGGACGCGGTTGCAGGGGAGGATAGCCCTGATGAAGACGCCTGGCAGCTTACCGGGCGAAAAGATGACTTCTAGAAGTTTTCT
>CAZTLT010000037.1:0-9269 GCA_964614615.1 uncultured Aquiluna sp.
AAAATTGACTACTTCTGAGAATGTCATTTATCACTCGCACGACGTTGTGATTGTTGGCGCTGGTGGAGCTGGAATGCGCGCAGCCATTGAGGCTGGTCCAAAAGCCAACGTTGCGGTGATTTCAAAACTCTTTCCCACCCGCAGTCACACCGGTGCAGCACAGGGCGGAATGGCTGCAGCGCTTGCGAACGAAGAGGACAGCTGGGAGTGGCACACCTTCGACACAGTCAAGGGTGGCGACTACCTGGTTGATCAGGATGCCGCGGAGATTTTGGCAAAAGAGTCAGTCGACGCCGTTATCGATCTTGAGAACATGGGGCTTCCGTTCAATAGAACTCCCGATGGCAAAATTGACCAACGCCGCTTTGGTGGTCACACTCGCGACCACGGCAAGGCGCCTGTGAGAAGAAGCTGCTACGCAGCTGATCGCACCGGTCACATGATTCTGCAAACCCTCTACCAAACTTGCGTGAAGCTAGGCATTGAATTTTTCAATGAGTACTACGTGCTCGACCTTGTAATGAATGAAGGAAAGCCAGCCGGCGTAGTTGCCTATGAACTTGCAACAGGTGACATCCATGTCTTTGCTGGAAAGTCGATCGTATTTGCAACTGGCGGGTTTGGAAAGATTTACAAGACCACTTCCAATGCTCACACCCTCACAGGTGATGGCGTTGCAATTGCATTCCGCCGTGGAATTCCGCTGGAGGACATGGAGTTCTACCAATTCCACCCAACCGGCCTAGCCGGTCTTGGAATTCTGCTCAGTGAAGCTGCCAGAGGAGAAGGTGGGATTCTTAGAAATGCGAGCGGTGAGCGCTTTATGGAGCGCTATGCACCAACCATCAAAGACCTTGCTCCGCGCGACATGGTTGCTAGAGCAATGGCTAATGAAGTTCGCGAGGGACGCGGTGCTGGTCCAAACAAGGATTACGTTCTGCTCGACCTCACTCACCTAGAACCAGCTGTTATTGATGCCAAGCTGCCAGACATTACTGAGTTTGCACGAACCTACCTAGGCGTTGAACCCTACACGGAACCGGTGCCAGTATTTCCAACCGCGCACTATGCGATGGGTGGAATTCCGACCAACATCAAGGCTGAGGTTCTCAGTGATAACGACACCGTTATTCCAGGCCTCTATGCTGCCGGTGAGTGCGCTTGCGTATCTGTTCACGGTGCCAACCGCCTGGGCACCAACTCACTTCTAGACATCAATGTGTTTGGCAAGCGAGCTGGCCGGTTTGCAGTCGAATATGCCACCAAGGCCAAGCAGGTCCCGATGCCAGAGGACGCGGCCAAGGATGTCATCGAAATGCTGGAAAAGGTTCGCAGGGCAAACGGTAAAGAAAAGGTTGCACAGCTTAGAAAAGAACTGCAGGAAACCATGGATAAAAATGCCCAGGTTTTCCGCACCGAAGAGACCCTGAACGAAGCCCTGGAGAAAATTGCTGAGCTCAGAAAGAGATATGAAAACATTTCAATCCAGGATCAGGGCAAGCGATTCAACACTGATCTTTTGGAAGCTGTTGAACTTGGTTTCTTGCTCGATTTGGCAGAAGTAACAGTAGTAGCTTGCCGCGAGCGTCGCGAAAGCCGTGGCGCACATCTGCGTGAGGACTATCCAGAGCGAAACGATAAGAAATTCATGGTTCACTCAATGGCCTACCTGCAAGAGAAGAACGATAGAAAAACAGGCGCACCGATCAAAATTGATTGGAAGCCAGTTGTAATCACCAACTATCAGCCAATGGAGCGTAAGTACTGATGGTAGAAAAAGCAATTGCTGAGGTAGTCAGCCTCAAAGTCACGCTAATGATTCGTCGCTTTGATCCAGAGGTTGACAGCGAACCAAAGTGGGTTGATTACGACATCGAAATGTATGGCACTGACCGCGTGCTAGATGCTCTGCACAAAGTTAAGTGGGAAATTGACGGCTCCCTAACTTTCCGACGTTCCTGCGCTCACGGAGTTTGTGGCTCAGATGCAATGCGTATCAACGGTCGAAATCGTCTAGCTTGTAAGACCCTAATTAAGGACTTAGACCTATCTCAGCCGATTTACATCGAACCCATCAAAGGTCTTCCAGTTGAAAAAGACTTGATTGTTGACATGAATCCGTTCTACCAGGCATATCGAGACATCAATCCTTTCCTAATGGCGAGCGACAAGCCAAAGCGCGAGCGCCTTCAGTCGCCTGAAGACCGCGCACGCTACGACGACACGACCAAGTGCATCTTGTGTGCAGCCTGCACGACTTCCTGCCCTGTTTTCTGGACTGACGGTCAGTACTTTGGTCCAGCCGCAATCGTGAACGCTCATCGATTCATCTTTGACTCTCGCGATGAAGGTGCGGAAGTGAGACTGGACATATTGAATGACAAAGAAGGTGTCTGGCGTTGCCGCACCACTTTCAACTGCACCGAGGCTTGCCCCAGGGGAATTGAAGTCACTAAGGCTATCGCCGAAGTAAAGCAGGCAATCCTGAAGGGGCGACCCTAGTCCGGTAAGAACGTTGGTTCTTGGCTGAAAGACAAAGATTCACCAAATTTGCCGTTAATTTTCGCCAATCCTGGTTTAGCCCAGTCTTACAAGAAGCCGACTCGGTTAGAGCTGCGGAAAAAATAACTTTGAGGTCCGTGTCAGCGAACGAAACGCCATGCACTAGCTAGGTTTATTACGTGCTAAAGATCGCAACCGTTAACGTCAATGGCATTCGCGCTGCCGCGCGCAATGGAATGTCCGACTGGCTAAAAACAGCAAAGCCTGACATTCTCTGCCTGCAAGAAGTCCGCGCACCAACTGGCGAACTAGCCAATTTGGCGACCAAAACTGGGCCGCTCGGAGATGGTTGGTTTATTGCGGAGCATGAAGCGTCGGCCAAGGGGCGAGCAGGCGTTGCGGTTCTTAGCCGATTGCCGATCAAGAAAGTCAGAACCGATATCGGTCCCGCTGAATTTGATTCGGCGGGTCGCTGGGTTGAAGTTGACATCGAAACCAAGTCTGGTCTTTTGACCGTAGTTTCCTGCTACGTTCACTCTGGTGAGGCTGATACGCCAAAGCAAGTTGAGAAATATAAATTTCTTACCGCTATGAAGCAGAGGATGGGTCAGCTAATCAAGAAAAATGAATTAGCGCTGGTTGTGGGCGATTTGAATGTGGGCCACACCGAACTAGATATCAAGAATTGGAAAGGTAACCTCAAGAACGCAGGTTTCCTACCGGAAGAGCGTGCCTACTTTGACGACTTTGCCAAGCAAGGCTGGGTCGACATTGGAAGGAAAACTCACCCCGGAAAACCCGGCCCCTACACCTGGTGGTCTTTCCGCGGCAAGGCCTTTGATACGGATGCGGGTTGGCGAATCGATTATCACCTCGCTACCCCAAAGCTGGCTGCTCTCGGGCAGAATTATCGAGTTGATAGAGCAAAGAGCTACGACGCGAGGTGGACGGACCACTCTCCTGTTTTAGTCGACTACAAACTTGAGGTGAAGTGATGGCAAAACCAAATCTGCTAAGTGGTATGCAACCATCGGCTGCCAGCTTGCACCTCGGTAACTACCTGGGAGCACTCAAACAGTGGGTGGCAATGCAGGATGACTACCAGGCCTACTATGTCATCGTCGACTTGCATGCAATTACTGTCCCGCAAGATCCAAAAGAGCTCGCCGAGAACACTCGCCGCACAGCAGCGCAATACTTGGCGGCTGGAATTGATCCAGAAAAATCAGCTCTTTTTGTCCAGTCACATGTTCCTGCGCACGCGCAACTTGCCTGGGTACTCAACTGCATCACAGGATTTGGTGAAGCATCTAGGATGACGCAGTTCAAAGACAAGAGTCAAAAGGGTGGCGCTGAGGGTAGCTCTGTTGGACTTTTCACCTATCCGATTTTGCAGGCAGCAGATATCTTGCTCTACCAACCAAAAAGTGTGCCAGTGGGAGAAGATCAGCGCCAGCACCTCGAGCTAACTCGAGATTTGGCAATGCGTTTCAACGCCAGATTCGGAGACACTTTCGTAGTTCCCGAGGCTTACATCCTGAAAGAAACTGCCAAGATTTATGATTTGCAGGATCCAACTGCCAAGATGTCGAAGAGCTCAGAAGACCCAAAGGGCATTATCAATATTCTTGACGACGACTCCACTATCTCGAAGAAGATCAAGAGTGCAGTCACTGACACCGATGGGGAGATTCGGTTCGATAGGGAAAAGAAGCCCGGCGTCTCAAATTTGCTTGGAATCTACTCGGCCATTTCCGGGCATTCAATAAGTGAGCTTGAACATCGATTTAGTGGCAAGGGTTATGGGGATCTAAAGTCAGAACTTGCAGAAGTTGTCGTCTCGGCCCTTTCTCCAATTCGGACCCGAGCTCAAGAGCTGCTTTCCGATAAGGCTGAGCTTGACCGACTTCTCGCAAAGGGTGCCACTAGAGCCAACGAACTGGCCGAGCTAACCCTCCAAAAAGTCCACGAAAGGGTGGGCTTCATACCGCCAAAACACTAGGGCGGAATTATTTACCCCCAGCGGGTATTGTTACAAGTGCACAGTTCTTCGGGGTCAGTGAAAATCTGAACCGGCGGTCATAGTCCGCGACCCGACTGGAAACGCAGCCCCCAGCTGCGCAGCTTCAGGCGGTTGATTCGGTGAAATTCCGAAACCGACGGTTAAAGTCCGGATGGTAGAAGAACGATAGGGTCGCGCGCGCGACCCTCATTTCTGCTTGCCCCGAACCCAGTGCAGAGGAAAGGGCAAGATGCAACTTCGCCATCTAGAAAGCGCCATGCAGCGCTCACTTGAGCTTGCCCTACTCGGTCCGGCTTGGGGCGTGAACCCGCAGGTTGGTGCAGTGATTCTCGATCAAGAGGGGCGCATTGTTGCGGAGGGTTACCACAAAGGATCCGGCACTGCCCACGCTGAAGTCATGGCAATCGAGGACCTAAAGAGGTCAATCCCATACCCTTTCGCTCCTGGCTACACCGCAGTCGTCACGCTGGAGCCGTGTAACCACTTTGGTAAGACTGGCCCCTGTGCACAAGCACTGATTGATGCTGGCATTTCTCGAGTAGTTTTCCCGATCAAGGATCCGGGAAACGAGTCAGCAGGTGGTGCCCAGCGGCTTCGTGATAGTGGTGTGGAAGTTATTGAAGGTGTGCTTCGCGACAAGGCAAAAGAGCAGGCGAGAGTTTGGCTGAGTTCAAAACAACTTGGTCGACCCTTTGTGACGCTCAAGTGGGCAAGCTCTCTTGATGGGCGTATTGCTGCCGTTGATGGCAGCAGCAAATGGATTTCAGGTGAGCAATCTAGGCAAGACGCCCATAGATTGCGAAGAGACGTTGACGCAATCTTGGTCGGCACTGGCACTGTGATGGCCGACGATCCTGAACTCACCGCAAGAGACTCTGGTGGAAACTACTTTGAGCATCAACCGCTCAGAGTAGTAATGGGTGAAAGCTCACTACCCACTGAAGCGCGAGTTTTTAACGAAAAAGCCGAAACAATTCAAATTAGAGCTCGTAATCCGCAGGTAGTGCTGCAGGAGTTGCATGAGCGCCAAGTGAAACATCTACTGGTGGAAGGTGGTTCGAAAATCGCCTCCGAGTTCATTCGAAACAACCTGGTGGACGAATTCATCATCTACCTAGCTCCCCTGCTGCTGGGTGGCCCACGGCTGGCAATCAATGACCTCGGAATACCAAGTATGAGCGAAGCTATCAAGCTAAGAATTACCGAGCAAAAGTTGCTCGGAGACGACCTAATGATTAGGGCAAGGAGATAAATGTTTACTGGAATTATCGAAGAGCTAGGAAAAGTTGCGGCCATCGAAAAGCAGCCAGACGCCATCAGGCTAACGATTGAGTGCAAAGAAGTATTGTCAGATCTCAAGCGTGGCGATTCCATCTCCTGCTCCGGCACTTGCCTAACCGCAATTGAGATTGATGAGCGCGGCTTCACAGCCGATGTCATGCTGGAGACGATTCGTCGCTCGAGCCTCGATGGCGTCAAGGTGGGAGATCCAATCAATCTTGAGCGAGCAATGAATGCAGCAACTAGATTTGGCGGTCACATTGTCCAGGGCCACGTCGACGGAGTAGGCGAAGTGGTGTCTCGCGAAAAGAGCGACAACTGGGACTGGGTCAAGATTCGACTACCGAAAGAACTCATGAAATACGTGGTTCACAAAGGCTCAATCACACTTGATGGTATTTCGCTGACGGTAAATGACATTGACGGCGATGTAATTGCGGTTTCGCTCATCCCCGAAACCCTACGTGTTACAACCCTGGGATATAAAAACCCGGGCGACAAAGTCAACGTTGAGGCAGATGTTCTGGCCAAACACGTTGAGAAACTAATGGAGAGTAAGTGAGCATTCAATACAGCAGCATCGAGGAAGTTCTCCAGGCGCTGCGCGAAGGAAAGCCCGTCATCATCACCGATGACGAGGATAGAGAAAACGAAGGTGACGCCATCATCGCCGCTCAGTTCGCAACTGAACAGTGGGTGGCCTGGATGGTTCGCCACACCTCGGGGTTCATATGCGCTCCAATGACGCAAGACAGGGCAAACCAACTGGACCTGCCTCTGATGTGGGTAAACAATCAAGATCCTCACCACACCGCATACACCGTAAGTGTTGATGCGGCTAATCGAACCTCCACTGGCATCTCCGCTGCCGAGCGGGCCAACACAGCCCGAGTCCTAGCCGACCCTCTTTCAAACCCGCAATCATTGATTAGACCTGGCCACGTTTTGCCTCTTCGGGCCAGGCTGGGCGGAGTGCTGGAGCGGGCTGGCCACACCGAAGCTGCCGTAGATCTGCTAGAACTAGCCAATTTAGAGCCGGTTGGCCTGATGGCTGAGCTGGTAAATGACGACGGAACAATGATGAAATCGGGGGAATTATTTGCCCTGGCCCAGAGGTTTAACCTTCCTATGAGTACCATTTCCCACCTTCGGGACCACCTGGAGAAGCGCTCAAACGAGCGGAAATACAGCCAAAATCGAATCCGATTCGAGGCTGAGGCACAGCTTCCAACGACCCACGGTGATTTCAAGGTTCGCGGTTACTACGACGTTCAGACCACCGCTGATCACGTTGCCATCATTGCCGGCAACCCAGGAACAAAAAATGCCCTAGTCAGAATGCACTCAGAGTGCATCACGGGAGAAGCTTTTGGCTCATTGAAGTGTGAGTGCGGTCCACAGCTGGAAGCAGCCATGGATGCAATCGCCGCTGACCCAAATGGTGGCGTTGTTATCTACTTGCGTGGCCAGGAGGGCCGCGGAATTGGACTACTAAACAAGCTCAAGGCTTACTCACTGCAGGAAAAAGGTTTAGACACCGTCGATGCCAACCTGGCTCTTGGTCTACCAAGTGAGGCAAGAGAATACGGTGCAGCGGTCGCCATCTTGCAAGACCTAGGTATCGAGAGCGTAAGACTTCTAACAAACAACCCTGCTAAGCGTCGCTACCTAGAAGATGCCGGCATCCCAGTAACCGAGACTGTTCCGCTAATTGTTGGATTGGCAGAACAGAACAAGGGATACCTTGAGGCCAAGCGCGCTCGCATGGGACACATGATTCCCGCTAATCTGAAGTAATGAGTGGAAGCGGTGCCCCGCAACTTGAGGTAAGTGGTGCGGGTCTAAAAGTATTTGTCATTGCCTCTTCTTGGCATGAGGAAATCATGAACGGCCTAATTGACGGGGCCAACAAGGAACTAAACAGATCTGGCGCAACTGACGTGACAGTTTGGAGAGTGCCTGGGGCCTTTGAGCTACCACTGGCAGCTGAGCTCGCAATCGACAAAGGCGCACAGGTGGTAATCGCACTGGGAGTTGTAATCAGAGGTGCAACTCCACACTTTGATTACGTTTGCGATGCGGCAACACAGGGCCTCACCCAAGTCCAGATTAACCGCAAAACGCCAATTGGCTTTGGTCTGCTAACTGTAAACAATGAAACCGAAGCGCTAGATCGAGCGGGACTGCCAAACTCAAGCGAGGACAAAGGTGCTGAGGCTGTTCAAGCGGCCTTGTCAATGGCGCAACTAGCCGACTGAGATAAACCAATCTAAAACTTACGGTCTTTTTGTAATTAGAACCTAAAAGTCAGATTTCGATCAATCTCACCACTCGGGTTTGAAATAACGACTCGATAGGTGTAGGTGCCAGGAGCAAGCGGCAACGGCCGCAGGATCACTGAGCTAGCACCAGGTCTGGTTAGCACTGCTTCATCGCTCGATTCAAACGCTAGAGTTCCGACCTGCTCTATCCGAACGCTGACCGATGAATAACCACCAAAATCTGAAGGCGCAATGACTCGGAAGGCTAGAGAGCTGCCGGATCGGCTAGCTGAAACAATGAAGTTGGCGCCAGGTGCTGTCCTGGGGTTGTCAAACCTAATTGCCTCAGATGGCTGCGAGCTTCCCGCCTGATTCCAAATTACGACACGGTAGAACTGAGCGGTTCCCTTTGCTGGTAGTCCAACGAGCAGTGACTCGGCGTAACGAACCGACATTAGTCTTTGCCAGCCAATTCCATCTGTACTGGTCTGTACCTCAACTGAAGAAGGTGCTGCACCGCCAACAAATTGTGGTCCCTGCCAACTTAGCCGCAGGGCTGAACCTTCAGCTTGCGCAACCAAATTCCTAGCAGGAGAAGTTGCCGCGAAGCTGTGTCGAAGAGAAACTACCCTGGAGAGAGCTGACTCTCCAACTTCGTTGGTGAAACGCAGAACGTAGCGCAAAGTCTGGCCAAATTCTGAATTGTCAAAAGTCAACAGCCCAGAACCAACTGGCGCTTCAGCGACCTTGGACCAAACACCCAATCGCTCAGCGTACAAGATTGCCTTATCCAAAGTGCCACCGCCGGTATTAATTCCGGTGGTATTCCACGTAGCTGTGTTGATTAAGCCCGCCGATCTCATATTGAAATTACTTGGCGCCGATGGGACGACCTTTGGTGATTGGTAGGTATAAGCCTCGCTCCACGCGCCTAAGCCAGCGTTGGTTATGGCAGCTACTCGATATGTAGCACTCATACCCGGAGCAGGTGGCAAGACTGGTGCGCCAGAACTTCCTGTTGTGAGTAGTCGAACATATCCATTTGCGGTGAGTTGTTGAACTTCATAAAGGTAGAAGCTGCCACCCATGATTTCTGGAGCTTGCCACTGAAGCTGTAGTCGGTTGGTGACCAAGGTTGCACTGACTGCCCTAACAGGGGTGGCCGGAGCAATACCCATCTGAGTTTGCACCACTCTTGAACC
>CAZTLT010000038.1:0-9178 GCA_964614615.1 uncultured Aquiluna sp.
AACTTTATTGGGAAATTAGCACTCAGTCAAGGCGAGTGCTAGGCCCCAGAAATTGGTGGGGCGCCGCCAACCTGGATAATTCAACAGGTGGGCGGCGCCCGTAAAGCACTTCCTTGGCGGGTCTAGGTGGCTCTACCTAGCGATCGCCGTGGCGACCGTCGAATCCCATGTGGGATCCGTCCCAATCCCACCTATCCGTCTGGAGTCCAAATAGGTCGGAAAAGAGCAGTGCACTACCAATAACCCCGGAAATCACGAAAATAATCCCTAGGACCAGGCCGATATAGCCCAAAACCAGGCCGACGATGGCCAAGGCTCGGCCAGACTGCTCGGTCTGCTTTATCTGAGCCAGGGCGATGTGGCCAGTAATTACTGCCATCAGAGCCCCCACCCCCCGAAACCGCCGAGGCCAGGGAAACCACGGCCAGGGAGTTCAGTTTTGAGAAGTCAAACTTGGATTTATAGGGATTGGTTGTTTCAGGGGTGCTGCTATCAGTCATTGAATTGCCTTTCGCAAGTTGCGCTCAGCCAACCAGAAGGGGCTGGTAGCCAGGTCCAAGAAGGCTGGGAGAAACTAGTGAGTCTGGATAGAGGTAACTGGCAGGGTTGACTCGGCCCCAAAGGCCAGGCTGGAGGGTTTTCTGCCAGCCATGATCAGCTGAGCGCCGAGGGACGCGATCATTGCGCCGTTGTCTGTGCAGAGACTAAATCTTGGAATTCTAAGTTCAATGCCAAGCGCATCGCAGCGACGCTTGGCCTCTTCGCGAAGTCTTGCGTTTGCAACAACTCCCCCGCCCAGTAAGAGTCTTGGAATCTTGTGTTCCTCACAAGCCCAAATAGCCTTCGTTAATAAAACATCAATCACGGCTTCTCGGAAAGATGCAGCAACGTCCGATTTAGATATGGCAGTTCCTTCAGCCTCGGCCTTTTCAACATAACGAGCAACTGCAGTTTTCAATCCAGAGAAAGAGAAATCGTATTTGTGCTCCAGAAGATCTTTCGGAAGAGTTAGGCCTCGCGGAAACTTGATTGCCTTTGGATTGCCATCAGCTGCTTGCTTATCGATTTGCGGACCGCCCGGATATGGTAGCCCTAACACTCTTGCCACCTTGTCGAAAGCTTCACCAGCGGCATCATCAATTGTTTCTCCTAGTAAAACCACATCATCCAACAAATCTCTCACCAGTAGGAGTGATGTGTGGCCGCCGGAAACTAACAGTGCGATGGTTGGAAGCTCTACTGCTCCTCGCTCGAGCACATCCGCACCTACGTGTCCGACCAAGTGATTTACTGCGTAAATTGGCTTGCCAGTTGCAACTGCTAAACCTTTAGCCGCACCTATTCCAACCATCAAGGCTCCTGCCAATCCAGGACCATTGGCAACCGCTATTGCATCAACCTGTTCCATGCTGATTCCAGCATCCAGTAGTGCTTGGTCCAAAGTTGGCGACAAGGCTTCTAGGTGTGCTCGGGCGGCAACCTCTGGCACAACTCCCCCATACTTGGCGTGCTCTGCCATCGAAGAGTGCAGGGCATTTGCAAGGAGCCGATTGCCTTTGACTATCCCGACACCTGTTTCATCGCATGATGACTCAATCCCCAGCACAATTGGCTGCTTTATGGATAGTTTCATCACCACCGCATTTTCACCCGATGGCTGGTAGTACTTCTTGCGCAGATCAATCTGCTCAAACCCCAGTGACTGATAAAGGGCAATGGCAGCTGCATTGGACTCCTTTACCTCAAGAAATACCTGCTCGCTGCCACTTCGCTTTGCAAAGGCGAGCAGCTCCTGCATCAGCCTGCGGCCAATCCCCTTGCCCTGCTGCTCTTTTGCAACACCAATCGTTAGGACATCGGCGGCAAAGTCAGCTGGCGCTAAGCGTAATCCGGCATACCCAACCAGCTTCTGCTCAAAGACACCTATATAAAAGGAGTTTGCCTCAACCAGCTCCGCGGCCATGGTTTTTGAACTCCAAGCCTCCGCTTCAAACAAGTCATTTTCTATCTGCATGACCTCTTTAAGATCACTGCTAGTAAGCCTTCTGAGCTCCATCAGCCACTCACCTTCTTGCCGGAAGAAGGGGTGACATCGGGCGAGCGCAGATAGAGAGCTGACAAGTCTGAAAGATCAATCGCGGCAGCAGTTGCGGCTGTTGCATATTCACCAACTAGCTTGGCATCACAGGAGATCTGAAGCAGCTCAAAGCCTTGGTAGCTGTCTAAATCATTGCTTGTAATCAACATGGGTCCAGCAACCCGCTTACCAAACTCATACGTCGCGGCAAAAAGTTCTCTGCGCTTTGCATCGGTGGTAACCAGCACTGATTTATCTTTAGCGGAGTGAGCAATTGCATCTAGCGTGATGACTCCGCTGAGCGGCAGGGACCTTGCCTTAGCCAGTGCCGTGGCAGCGGCCATCCCGACTCGCAAACCTGTATAGGGAGCTGGGCCTCGGCCAACGGCAATTGCGCTGACTTGCTCAATAGAAATGTCTGCTTCCGATAGCGCCTGCTGAATTGCTAGTCCTATGTTTTCAGCGTGGCCAAAGGGATCTTCAAATGAAACAAAGGCAACACACTTGGAATCAAACACCGCCGCTGACGTCCCAGCCGATGTGTCAATTGAGAGCAGCAAGTGGGGCCTCCTTCCAGCGACTACCGGTAGGGGTGATGGTTACAATGCGAGATTCGTCATCACTGCTGCGATCTATTTCAACCGTCAAAAAGTTTTCGCTATAACCATCTAAGAAATCTCTAGCCCACTCAACAATCACGATTGAGTTATCAAAATCAATATCTAGATCGTCCAGTTCCATAGCTGATGACAATCGATAGGCATCGACATGGACCAGCTTGCCGTTTGAAATGCGATGGGTTCTGGCAAGTACGAAGGTGGGGGATTGAATTGTTCCTTCGGCTTTGAGGCCTCGTCCTATTCCTCGAGTAAGCGTTGTCTTACCAGCACCCAGCGGTCCCGCCAGTAAAACTAGATCGCCTAATCTGAGCAGGCCAGCTAACTTGGAGCCCAGCTGCTCCATTTCTTCAGCTGATTTGATGGTTAGTTTCATTAGCGGTTTAAGTAAACCCGATTTGCTCTGCCACCAATCCTGGTGACAATCTCGTAGTTGATGCTTTGGGAACTCTCGCCGAGCTGCTCGGCTGTTGGCTCTCCCCTGGCAGCTGACCCAAAGATCACAACTTCCTCGCCAATTGCTGGCAGGTCGCCCTGCAGGTCAACCACGAATTGGTCCATGGCAACCCTCCCCACCACCGGATAGAGCTGCTGGGCGATTAGGACATGGTGTCCAACCGAAATCCGCGGCATTCCCTCGCCGTAACCAACCGGCACCAGCCCCAAAGTGGTTGGTTTTTCCGTCACGTAGCGGTAGCCGTAGGAAACGCCCTGGCCCGCCGCAACCCTCTTCACATTCACTAGCTTGCTTATCAGTCGCATGGCTGGTGTCAAAGCAAGCGGCAGCTCTCTATCCTCAAACGGATTCAGACCATAAACCGCAATCCCGCAGCGAACCATCTCGTAGTGAAAATCTGGATAGCTGATGCTGGCGGCGGATGCTGCTAGGTGACGCTCCCCGATTGCAACGCCACTTCGACGAATTCTCTCAACCGTTTGATCAAAGATTTCTTTTTGCGCTCTGTCAGTAGCTTCCGAGGTATTGGACAGGTGCGAAAAAATACCCACCAGCTCTTTGCCCGCCAGCTCCTCTACCAATTGATCAACATCTGAACTGGCAAAGCCATTGCGGCCCAGTCCGGTATCAAGTTTGATGTGGAGTTTGTTTTTACTGGTGGCAGCCGCTAACTGTTCAAATGTAGAAATGCCAACCTCAATATCGTGATCAGCCGCCAGCTCTAAGTCGCTTGGCAAGACAAGCCAGCAGACAATTCGGCAGTTGATTCCCGCCATGCGAAGGGCGATAGCTTCCTGAACATCGGCAACCCCCAGCGCATCAACACCCGCTGACTCTAAGGTCTTGGCAACTTGCAGCATGCCGTGTCCATAGGCATTAGCTTTTACTACCGCCATGACCTTGGCGGGAGCGAAACTGTTCTTCAGCAGTTGATAATTTGATCTAATTGCGGCTAAATCAACCTCGATAAATCTCATCTAGCTTCGCTCCACCACTACCGTTGCCAGCGCAACGCCAGCATCGTGGGAAAGTGAAACGTGAAAGGTTAGCCGACCGATTTTACTTATTCGCTGCTTGGTCCCAGCATGAAACTCAACCGAGGGTTTGCCCTGATTGTTTTTAACAATCTCTACCTCATTGAAGGTAAGGACTGCTGGATCACCAATTGCTTTGGTAATTGCCTCTTTTGCGGCGAAGCGAGCGGCCAACGACTTCGCCGGCAGCCCCAGCTCATTTGGATGAAAAAGTCGCTCTGACAACTTTGGTGTGCGAGTGATTGATTGCTCAAGTCTTTCGACCGAACAAACATCGCTACCAATTCCAAGAATCATTTACTCAACCGTCACGCTCTTGGCTAGATTTCGCGGTTGATCAACATCCAATCCCTTTGCGCTGGCAAGTTCCGCTGCAAAGATTTGCAAAGGGATAACGCTGAGCTGTGCTGCCATATAAGGGTGTGTGGCGGGGATGTAGAAGACCTGGTCAGCAAACTTGGCCACCTCGGAGTCTCCCTCTTCGGCAACCGCGATCACCCTGGCGCCTCTGGCCTTAATTTCCTGAATGTTGGAAACAACCTTGGGATGCAGAGAGTCCTCACCCCTTGGCGATGGCACCACCACAATCACCGGCTGACCTTGCTCAATTAGCGCAATTGGGCCGTGCTTTAGCTCGCCCGCTGCGAAGCCCTCGGCATGGATGTAGGCAAGCTCTTTGAGTTTGAGCGCGCCTTCCATGGCGATTGGAAAGCCAACGTTACGTCCCAAAAACAAAACTGACTTGGCATCTTTCAGCTGCTGTGCCAGCTCTTTGACCTTTTTGCCCTGCTGCAAAACCTTCTCAACGTGTCTTGGCAATTTCAATAGCTCTTGTCCGAGCAATCTAAGCTCGGCTTCACCAAGCGAGGAGTGCTGCCAGGCAAGCGAGAGTGCCACCAGCTGACCAGCTGTGATTTGAGCAGTGAATGCCTTTGTAGAAGCGACTGCAACTTCAGGTCCTGCGTGGGTGTAAAGCACCGCATCCGATTCACGAGCTAAAGTGGCGCCTTGGGTGTTGCAGATAGCCAAGACCTTGGCACCCTTTTCTTTGGCGTAACGAGTAGCCATCAAAGTGTCCATGGTCTCACCCGATTGCGAAATTGCGATAACTAAAGTCTTTTCATTCACAATTGGATCGCGGTAGCGGAACTCGTGTGCCAGCTCAACCGAAGTCGGAATCTTGGACCACTTTTCTAGGGCGTACTTTGTCACCTCACCGGCATAGGCAGCGGTGCCGCAGGCAATGATGATGATTCGGTCAATTTCTTGGATTGCCGCAAAGCCAACAAACTCCTGCAGCTTCACCGAGCCATCGGAACTTAGTCGTCCCATTAGGGTGTCGCCAACCGCCTGCGGCTGATCCGCAATTTCCTTCGCCATGAAGGATGGCCAGCCGCCCTTTGATGCAGCTGATGCATCCCAGTCAACGGTGAACTCGCTCAGCGGAACGCTCTGGCCGTCAAATCCAGTTACTTTCACCGAGTCTTTTCTTAGTTCAACGATTTGATCTTGACCGACTGAAACAGCGCGCTTGGTGTGAGCAACGAAAGCTGCCACGTCACTACCCAGGAAATTCTCCCCCTCACCAAGGCCAATCACCAGCGGTGAATTTCTGCGAGCGGCGAGAATCAAGTCTGGCTGGTCTTCGTGAATGCAGAGCAGAGTGAAGGCACCCTCTAGTTGGTTGACTACCGAGCGGAAAGCAGAACTTAGATCGCCGGTTTTTTCAAACTCTCTGGCGATTAAGTGCGCTGCCACCTCGGTGTCGGTTTCTGATGTGAACTTGACCCCTTGGCTCTGCAGTTTGGTTTTGAGCTCAGAAAAGTTTTCGATGATTCCGTTATGAATAAGGGAAAGCTTCTGGTGATCGCCACCCAAATGCGGGTGAGCATTCACGTCGTTGGGGGCGCCGTGGGTGGCCCAGCGGGTGTGACCAATGCCGATGTGGGCATCTTTGATTGGATTCTTCTCCAGCTCTTCAACCAAGACGCTGAGCTTGCCCGCGCGCTTGCGCGTTTGCAGGCCGGCGGCTGCGTCAATCACCGATACGCCGGCTGAGTCATAGCCACGATATTCCAGGCGCTTGAGTCCGCCCAGCAGCACATCGAGGGTAGATTTGGGCCCTACGTAACCCACGATTCCACACATGAGAGCTAATCTACGGCAGAATAGGCCCTCGTGAGTGCAGCTCAGGAGCTAGGAAGCTCCCCTTATGTCGCCATCGATAGAAGCGACTGGTCGGTTCTGGCAAAAAATGCCACCGCCCCACTATCCGAAGCTGAGCTCAAAAGCATCCGCGGTCTAGGAGACTTTCTAGACCTGCAAGAGGTTCAAGAGGTCTACCTGCCAGTTAGCAAACTGCTGAGCATTTATGCGCAGGGCACCCAAGCTCTTCACAAGGCAACCGCTGACTATTTTGGTCAAAGGGCTGCCAGAACTCCATTCATCATCGCGGTGGCAGGATCAGTCGCGGTTGGTAAGTCAACAGTTTCTAGATTGCTGATGGAGCTAATGAAGCGATGGGATGGAATTCCAAACGTTGAACTTATTACTACCGATGGTTTCCTCTATCCCAACTCCGAGCTAGAAAAAAGAGGACTGCTAAACCGAAAAGGATTTCCAGAAAGCTATGACCGCAAGCGTCTTTTGAACTTTGTTGCAGAGGTGAAAAGCGGCAAGGAAGAAGTATCCGCTCCGGTTTATTCACACCTCAGCTATGACATCGTGCCAGATCAGATGCAGGTGATTCGAACACCAGATGTATTGATTGTTGAAGGGCTTAATGTGTTGCAACCTCCTGCCATCGGTCAGGAGGTTGCCCTTAGTGATTACTTCGACTTCAGCATCTACATAGATGCCGATCCAGCAAACATTAGACAGTGGTATCTGGAGCGCTTCCTACAGCTTTGGAAAACTGCCTTCACCAACCCAGCTTCCTATTTCCATCCGCTCACCAAGGAGCTCACTGAGGAGCAAGCAATTGTCCGCGCAGAGGGTTTCTGGCAAGACATCAATCTGCCAAATCTAAAAGAGAATATTGAGCCAACCCGCTCTAGGGCAACGTTGGTTATGCAAAAGGGAAACCAGCACCGCGTTGAAAAGGTGCTGCTGAGAAAAATCTAGAGCTTTAGCCTTTGCTCTACTACCACCGCAATTCGCTCGGCCCAGCCCTGAGCATCACCCATCTCTTTTGCTTCCACCATCACCCGAACCAGTGCTTCGGTGCCAGATGCACGAAGCAGGACTCTTCCGCTCTCGCCAAGTTCTTCGGTTGCCTTCGAAACCAGTGCCCTCAGCTCTGAATCAGAATCGACCTTGCTCTTATCAACCCCGGCAACATTGATCAGGACCTGCGGGTAGGTTTCAACGATGCTGGTTAGTTCACTGAGTTTCTTGCCAGAGGCGGCTAGCTCTGCCGCCAGCTGCATACCGGTCAAAATGCCATCACCGGTTGTCGCATACTGCGAAAAGATAATGTGGCCGGATTGTTCGCCGCCGAGGGTGTAACCCTCCTTGCGCATCTGCTCCAGGACATACCTGTCGCCAACTGCGGTCTCAACCACATTGATGCCGGCTTTCTGCATAGCGACCTTGAATCCAAGATTAGACATGACGGTGGTAACAACAGTTCCCCTGGCCAGCTCACCACGCTGCTTCATCGCCAGAGCCAAGACAGCAAGAATCTTGTCCCCATCAATAATCTTGCCGTTTTCATCAACGGCCAAACAGCGGTCAGCATCACCATCATGGGCAATTCCCAGATCTGCCTTATTTTCAACAACTGCCGCCTGCAAGGCGCTCAAATGGGTGGATCCGTAACCCGAGTTGATGTTGGTGCCATCGGGATCTGCACCAATGACAATCACCTTCGCACCAGCATCGGTGAACGCTTGCGGGGAAATAGCGCTGGCGGCGCCGTGTGCGCAGTCAACCACTATCTTTAGCCCGTCCAAACTATTACGCATGGCACTGAGCAGGTGTATTAGGTAGCGGTCTTCAGCATCGGAAAAACGAGAAATTTCCCCGACGCCCTCGCCAATTGGCAGCAACGCTTTTCCGAACTGCGCCTCAATTTGATCTTCGACATCATCCGGGAGCTTATGACCTCCGCGCGAGAAAAACTTAATGCCATTGTCAGTGGCGGGATTATGACTAGCTGAAACCATCACGCCAAAATCTGCCCCAAGATCTGCCGTTAGGTATGCGCAGGCTGGAGTTGGCAAAACCCCAGCGTCAAAAACATCAACTCCGGAGGAGGCAAGACCGGCTGATACGGCAGCAACGATGTAGTCGGAGGAAACCCTTGGATCTTTAGCGATTACTGCTCTTGGCCGCTCGCCGCGCTCCCGCGATTGTGCGCCAAGGACAATTGCGGAAGCTTGCGCGAGTTTGAGAGAAAAGTCAGCAGTGATTTCTTTATTCGCGACTCCGCGAACGCCATCGGTGCCAAACAGCCTGGCCATGGCCAAAGACTAACGCTTGGAGAACTGCGAGGCTTTACGAGCCTTCTTAAGACCAGCCTTCTTGCGCTCCACAACTCTTGAGTCGCGGCTTAGGAAGCCAGCCTTCTTTAGGCTTGCGCGGTTGTTGTCCGCATCAATTTCGTTTAGTGCACGAGAAATTCCAAGACGAAGTGCGCCGGCCTGACCTGCAATGCCGCCACCATCGATTCTTGCAACTACGTCGTACGCACCAGAGAGCTCAAGCACCTTGAATGGGTCGTTGATTAGCTGCTGGTGAAGTTTGTTTGGGAAGTAATCCTCAAGAGTTCTTCCGTTAACGGTGATCTTGCCGGTGCCTGGAGTCAGACGAACACGGGCAATGGCTTCCTTGCGACGGCCTAGACCTGCACCGTTCTGAGTTAGTGACCCGCGTGAGCGAACCTTCTTTGCAGGAGCACTCTCGGTGCTGTAGGACTCTGGAGTAGTTACTTCGTTTTCAGCCAAGATCATTTTCCTTACTGGGCTACCTGGTCAAATACAAACTTGGTTGG
>CAZTLT010000039.1:0-9058 GCA_964614615.1 uncultured Aquiluna sp.
GGCACCCAATTTGCTTCGGCAATTCCATTTTTGCTCAGCCAAATAGTTACAACTCGCCGGCTATTGGCGCTATTGAGAATCTGTGAAGAGAAAGCGATGTTGTATTTGCCTCTTTGAGAAAAAGTAATTTTGTATTGATCAGCAATTGAAACCCCGCTGGAGAAACCTGGATCTCTTAGGAGTATTGGATTTGCTACGTTTTTTGTAATGGGCAGGGTGTTGTAGTCAAAGAAACTTCCATACGCACCAAGACTACCTGCGGGACCTTGCGCACCGGTTGGTCCCTGCGGCCCGACTGGACCAATCGGTCCTTGGATTCCAGCGGGACCGACGTCACCTTGATCACCTTTTGGTCCTTGTGGTCCCGTTGAACCGGTCGAGCCTTGCGGTCCGGTTAGTCCAATTGGGCCTTGCGGACCCATTGGACCAACTGCGCCAACATCACCTTGCGGACCACATTCTCCAGTTGGACCTTGTTCGCCTGGTTCACCAGTTGGACCTTGTTCGCCTGGCTCTCCTTTGGAACCCGTTTGACCTGTTTCGCCGGTTGTTCCTGGAACGCAAATAACCTCGGAAATTATTTCGGGATTGTTCGCTTGATAGGCAGCGTAGGAGGCAATTACCACAGCCATCGCCGCCGCGATGAGACTGAAGCCATTCCTTTGCAAAAATGATTGCAAGAATTCCCCCAACTATTTCACCTGCAATTTAGGACAATTGCGGCGTGCTCGCTAGGGCTAAATGTACAGACTTCAGCCCACTAGCGCGTCAAAAAGCATGTAAATGCCCAGCAGGGTGAGCGCAAGACCTCCTAGACCGCGAAAAGTCGCGATTCTTTTTTGCGAGGTTGATAGCCAGTCTCGCGCTTTTCCAGCAGCAACCGCATAGACCATGTCGCTAGCAATACCAATGACGCTGAAAATCACTCCAAGTACTAGCATCTGCACGGTTGGATTTCCGTCTAACGGGGAAACAAATGATGGCAAAGCAGCAACAAAAAACACAAAAGTTTTTGCGTTAGTTATGCCAACAATAATTGACTGTTTCAAAACGGCACGTGACGAGCTGGAATCCTTTTGAGACAGATCCAGATTGGCGCGATCAATGAATGCCCTTACACCAAGGTAGGCAATTATTAGAGCTCCAATTATTTTTATTGCAAAAAAGAGCCCTGGAGCTTGTTGAATCAGAACGCCCAGCCCCAAGGACACAACGACAATTTGCAGACCAACTCCAAGTGCATTGCCTAGAACGGAAATCACGGCCAATCTGGTACCAAGAACCAGTGCTCGACCGATTGCGAAAATTACGCTGGGACCGGGCACAACAATGATCACAATCGCAAGAACTAAAAAACCAAGCAAATTTGATGTCGATGGCAAGGTAAAGCCTTCTAAAGCGCCGCTAGCGCAAGTTCAACCATGTTTTTGAATCCACTCTCACGCTCTTCGGCAGAGGTGTGGCCTGATCCATCCATCATGTCTGAAACAGTCAAAATACTTAGTGCCTGTCGGCGGAATTTGGCAGCCAGGGTGTAGAGCTGACTTGTTTCCATTTCCAAGGCAAGGACACCAAGTTTCTTCCACTGCTCTAGCGAGTCTGTCTCGTCGTAAAACAAATCGCCCGACGCAACGATGCCGACATGGTGCGCTATGCCGCTCTCTCTGGCTTTAGCTACGGCTCGCTCGAGCAGCTCAAAGCTTGCCGCTGGCGCAACATCAAGATCACCGTAGGTCCTGCGGTTGATTTTGGAATCTGTGGAAGCGGAGATTGCTATTACTACATCCCTTAGTTTGGTTGGGGCAAGCCCGCCGGCAGTGCCGACTCGGATGGCCTTTTGAACTCCGTAATCATTGAACAGCTCATGGGCATAAATTCCGATAGATGGAGCGCCCATGCCGGTTCCCTGCACTGAAACGCGTTTTCCATTGACCGTTCCGGTAAATCCGAGCATGTTTCTAACCGAGTTGTATTGAATTGGATTCTCGAGGAAGTTCTCGGCTATCCACTTGGCTCTTAGGGGATCGCCCGGTAAAAGAATCGACTCAGCAATTTCGCCTGGTTTGGCGGCAATGTGGGTGCTCAACTAAGTCAACTCCAGATTTCCGCTATCAATCTGGCCCTGTTTGCGATACAAATCCAACTTACTTCTGGTGTCCGCAATATCGAGATTTCGCATAGTTAGCTGACCAATGCGATCGGCAGGACCAAACGCTGCTTCTTCCGTTTTCTCCATCGAGAGCTTTTCGGGATGATAGGAAAGCTCACCAGTGGTATCCAAGATGGTGTAGTCATCACCTCGTCTAAGCTCCAAAGTGACTGAGCCATTGACTGCCGAGGCAACCCAGCGCATCAGTGATTCTCTAATCATTAGTGTTTGTGGATCTAGCCAGCGGCCTTCATATAGAAGTCTTCCCATCCGCCGACCCTGTTCGTGGTAGCTGGCAATGGTGTCTTCGTTGTGGATAGCGCTGATTAGTCGCTCATAAGTGATGTGCAACAGGGCCATGCCTGGAGCTTCATAAATTCCGCGACTCTTGGCTTCAATAATTCTGTTTTCAATCTGATCGCTCATGCCAAGACCATGCCTGCCACCAATTTCATTGGCGAGGGTCAAGATTTCCAAGGCAGACTTCAGCTTCTTGCCGTTAATGGCCGAAGGTCTGCCTTGTTCGAATGTGACAGTTACTTTCTCAGCTTCAACGGCAACGCCTTCGTCCCAGAACTTAACTCCCATAATCGGTTCAACAATTGCGTAAGAAGTGGACAGCTGCTCCAGGCTCTTCGCCTCGTGGGTAGCGCCCAGCAGATTGGCATCGGTGGAGTAAGCCTTTTCCGAAGATGCTCGGTAGGGGAGATTTCTTTCTTGCAGCCACTGACTCATCTCAGCTCTTCCACCGAGTTCTGAAACAAACGCCTGATCAAGCCAAGGCTTGTAGATCTTTAGGTTGGGATTTGCCAGCAGTCCGTAGCGATAAAAGCGCTCAATGTCGTTTCCTTTATAGGTTGAGCCATCGCCCCAAATAGCAACACCGTCTTCTTGCATGGCTCTAACCAGTAGCGTCCCAGTGACAGCTCGGCCGAGCGGAGTGGTATTGAAATAAACCTTGCCACCGGTTCGAATGTGGAATGCGCCGCAAGCAATTGCAACGAGGCCTTCCTCAGCTAATTGCTCGCGGCAGTCAATAAGTCGTGCAGCGTGAGCTCCGTATTCTTTAGCTCGCGCAGGAACTGAATCAATGTCAGGTTCGTCGTATTGCCCCAGGTTGGCGGTGTAAGCGAAGGGAATTGCCCCTTTTTCTTTCATCCAGGCAACGGCAACGGAAGTGTCTAGCCCACCTGAGAATGCAATACCAACCTTCTCACCTGTTGGTAGCGAAGAAAGAACCTTAGACATGCGCCTAAGCGTAACCAAAAAACGATGTTTAGGCTCGCTCCATAGCTCGTCTAAGACTGTCTAGCCCAAGCCCACCAAGGTTGAGTGCAACCTTGTGGAATTCTTTCAAGCTGAATTCACTGCCTTTGCGAGCTTTGTAGTCTGCCAAAATTTGCTCCCAAATCCGCTGACCAACCTTGTAGCTGGGGGCTTGGCCTGGCCAACCGAAGTAACGAGTAACTTCAAAGCGAACAAATTCAGGGCTGAGATTTACATTCTTTGTCATGAAGTTCAGGGCGTAATCAAAATCCCATCCGCCAGTTCCCTCGAGGTTCTTCTTTTCGGTGTGCACGCCGATGTCGAGCACCACCCTGGCCGCACGCATTCTTTGGCCATCTAGCATGCCCATGCGATCGGCTGGGTCATCTAGGAAACCAAAACCTTCCATCAAGCGTTCGGCATAAAGTGCCCAGCCCTCGGCGTGACCAGAGGTCCCCGCGGCTAATCTCCGCCAGTCGTTTAGTTGATCTTTGACAAAGACCGACTGAGCAATTTGAAGGTGATGCCCAGGCACGCCCTCGTGGTAGACGGTGGTGGTTTCGCGCCAAGTGTTGAACTCAGTTACCCCTTCCGGAACTGACCACCACATTCTGCCCGGTCTGGAGAAGTCATCTGTTGGTCCGGTGTAGTAAATGCCGCCGTGCTTGGTGGGAGCAATCATGCACTCGAGCTTTCTAATTGGCTCGGCAATTTCAAAGTGAACTCCGTTTAGCTTTTCAATGGCTTGATCAGAGAGCCTCTGCATCCATTTCTGTAGCTCATCCGTGCCATATAGCTTGCTCTTTGGATCCTTGTCCAAAATCTCAAATGCTTTTTCAATGCTGGCGCCAGGTTTGATTAGGTTTGCAACCTCTTGCTGCTCGGCGATGATTCGGGCGAGTTCCTCGCGTCCCCACTCGTATGTTTCATCCGGATCGATGACCGCTCCGAGAAAGCGTTCACTCAATAGCGCATAGCGTTCTGATCCGATTGCATCTTTTGTAGAAGCGTTTGGAAGTAACTCATTCTTTAGAAACTCACCAAACTTGGCATAGCCCTCTGTCGCTGCTTCGGCTGCCTTTTGAAGTTCCTTTTTCAGAGCGTCAGACAGTTCACCGGAATCCGGTTTGGCATTCTTGGCAAACTCTCTGAAGAAACCATCAGCTGTCGTAATTTGGTTAACCTGATTGATAACTTCTTCAACCTGGCGACGTGCAGGAGCATCTGCGTTTTTGATAGAGAGCTTTAGCGTCTCAGCATAGCCCTGCAGTGAGTCAGCAACCTTATGCATGCGAGCTGCCAGATTGTCCCAGTCGCTCTCGGTAGCGGTAGCGGAAAGATCAAAAATATCTCTGATTCCTTGGGCTGGTGAGGCAATGTTGTTTAGGTCTCGGAAGTAAAGACCAGCGTCATAAGTCCTTACTTCTTTCTGTAACTCCTGCAGCAGTGCGTCTTTGCTTACTTCGTCGACTGCATCCTGGGGTTGCAGTGCTTCGAGTTTTCTGATCTGCTCGGAGGCATCTTCTCTGGCCTGCTTGAGTGCCTCAGGGGAGTGGTCGTCCATTTCCCGTTCGCCGCCCGGAAAGCCAAGGTAAGTGGCGTAACTTGGATACTTTTTGGCCAGGTGGCGAACCCACTCATTTGAAAGTTGATCGATTGGGGTTGGTGTTCTGCTCACTTTTTTCTCCTAGATTGCTGGTTGCTGCTGAGTAATGCAGTGAATTCCGCCGCCACGAGCAAACAGCTCTCGGGCATCAACCAAACGGACTTCACGGCCAGGGTAAATATCTCGAAGCATTGCCTGGACCTCTTTGTCCATTTTGTCGTCAAACGAGCACAACAGGACTGCGTCATTGAGCACGTAGTGATTGATGTAGCTGTAGTCCACAAATCCGTGCGCGTCTTTTTGCACCTCGGGTGCTGGAATGGCAATCAGCTCCAACTGACTTTCCGCCAGAGTTTTCTTAACCTCGGCCGAGACTTGAAAATCAGGGTGGGAAGAGTTTCTTTGATCGTGATAGAGCACTCTGCCATCTGGAGTAAAGCAGGCAACTATATCGACGTGACCTTTGGTTCCAAATTCTTCATAGTCTCGAGTCAGCCCTCGTCTTAACCAAACGGCCCTACTGGTTCCAAGTTTTGCGTGAATCTCTTGTTCAACTTGCTCTTTGCTCCAATTTGGATTGCGCTCTTTTCCAAGTTGAACTGTCTCGGTCAGCAAGACGATATCGCTGCCGTTGACGTGAATTCCACCGCCCTCGTTAGTCAGATCAGAGCCAACTCTTCGTACCCCAAGGTGTTCCGCAATTGCGCTCGCGAGTTTTGCATCTTGCTCATACTCGGCCCAGCCCTGCGCTCCCCAACCATTGAAGACCCAATCAATTGCAACCAGTTCGTTTTTATCTATGGCGAAGGTTGGCCCGGAGTCGCGGATCCAGGCATCGTCAATTGCTATTTCAACCAAGTCGATTGTTTTTGAAAGATACTTTTCTGCAATTCCTAGGTCTGCCGGGTGAACAACCACGCTCACAGGCTCAAAGTCGGAAGCCTGGTTTGCGACATTAGACCAAGTCTTATAGGCAGCCGCTATCTCTTCTTCAGTGTCACCAAGTGTGTAACCGGTGTGGGGAAATGCCACCCAGGTTCTTGAGTGCTTTTCCCACTCCGCTGGCATTCTCATGGCTGCAGTCCTGGAATGCCGCCCTGTTCTCCCTGACCACCTGCGGAGCGCTTATTAATAACTGGCTTCACCAGTGATTGATAAGTGTCTGGTCGCCTGGTTGCAAAGAAAGGAAATAGTTCTAACCAGTCTCTTCTTTGATCAAGATCAAGCTCGGCAATTAGCAATTCATCTTGATTGCGAGAGGCTTGGGCAAGGATTCGACCATAGGGGTCGACGATGAAGGAGCTGCCGTAGAAATTCAAAATTCCTTCGTGGCCATATCTATTTGGAACCACAATAAAGAGACCATTGGCTATGGCGTGTGAAACAATCACCGCTCGCCAGAGGGGCTCAGTGTCAAAATCCGGATGGTCAGGCTCTGAACCAATTGCGGTTGGGTAGCAGAGAATGTCAGCTCCGGCTAAGCCATATGCTCTGGCAACTTCTGGGAACCACTCGTCCCAGCAAGTTGGCAGACCAAGTTTTGGCCTGCCTTCGCTGCTTAGTTCATAAACCGGGTAAGGATCTTGGTTAGGTCCTGGCTGGAAGTATTGATCTTCGAAGTAGCCTTCCGTCACCGGGATGTGAAGCTTGGGTGTTCTACCAACTACTTTGCCGGCCGGATCAATCAGGATTGCGGTGTTTAGACCGCGACCATCTTCAAAGGGTTGATACTCAAAAAGTGAGCCATGAACGAAAATCTCATTATCGCGTGCCAAACGCGTTAGCAAGCTGACAGTGGGTCCGTCTTCAAGTTTTTCTGCTGTTTGATTTGGCACGGCAGTTGGGCAGACATCTGCCGGATAGCGAGAAAGAGTTAGCTCAGGCAAAAAGATAATTTGCGCCCCATTTGCCTTCGCCTCTTTTACCGCTCGCTCAATTTGCGCTGCGTGCTCTGCGGCATTTTCTTTCCAAGCAAACTGCAATGCCGCAACGGTAAACACCGCCCTCTCAGGTTCACGAATTCGTGAAAGGGGCTTTGGCGCAGCGGTGAAAGTTATTTTCATTTATCCATCGAATCCAGAATCTCAACCAACAGTTCAAAACTAGTCTGCGGATTGACAATCGCAAACCGGGTGTGTGGTTTTCCTCGCAGGGAGGAGGGCAGTACAAACGCCAATTGGTCACTCAGTAGACGCTCCGACCAACTCTCATAGTCTTTTAGCTCCCAGCCGATTTTTTCAAAAACTACTACTGAGAGCTGAGGTTTTCGAACCAGCCTCAAGTCGGGCCGACTCTCAATTTCTTGAGCAATCTCATGGGCAAGTTCGACATTTTGACGAAGCGCTGATCGGTATTTGCCGGCTCCATGGGTTGCTAGCGAGAACCAAAGCGGTAAGCCACGAGGTCTTCTGGAGAGATTAAATGCATAGTCAGACGGATTCCATTCAATTGATTTGTTGATTGGCTCCAGATACTCACCGTGCTGAGAGAAAGTCTGTTTAGCAAGGACTGGATTGCGATAGACCAACGCGCAGGCATCGAATGGCGCAAACAGCCATTTGTGTGGATCAACAATAAAAGAGTCAGCTTGCTCGATGCCATTGAACTTTTCACGAAGCTCTGGAATTAGGGCACCCGCTAGACCATATGCACCATCAACATGGAACCAAATGTTCAACTCCTTGGCTAATTTTGCCAAGCCAGCCAGGTCATCAATAATGCCAAAATTTGTTGTCCCTGCCGTTCCAACAATCGCCATCGGTGAAAGACCTTGTTCCGCTGCATCACTAACGGCTCTTTGGGCTGATTCATAACCTATAAATCCTGCCTCGCCGCTTGCAGCCTTAGTTGTTTGCACGCCCAGTACCATCGCGACCGACTGAATTGAAGAGTGAGCCTCTTCACTGCAGATAATGGTCCAAGATTTTTGGCCCTGACGTTTGGTGACTTCTTCTCTTGCAACAGCCAGCGCAGAGAGATTTCCTAGCGTTCCACCCTGCACAAAAACTCCGCCGGCGCTTGGTGGTAAGCCAAATTCTTTTGCCAAAAAGGACAGCACCTGATTTTCGGCGTAGACGGCACCTGAACCTTCTAGCCAAGATCCGCCGTAAATCGAACTGGCGGAGACCACCAGATCAAATAGGCTCGCTGCTTCTGTGGGAGCAGCTGGAATAAAAGATAAAAAGCCAGGGTGGTCTGTCGAGATGGTTGCTGGTGCCAGCTTTTCAGCGAAAAGTTTCAGCGCATTCTCGCCACCCATCCCTTGTTCTGTAATAGTTTGACCGACTTGCGATAGCAGCTCGTCAGGTGTTGCTGGCCCATCTAGTGGCGGGGGATTGTAATCAAATCGCTGGGAGGCGTAATCAAAAATAGCCTTGCGCAGTTTGTCAGCAGACTGAGGGTTGTGCATCTCAGAGGTCAACTCGCGGCTCCTTCGCTCCGCCGACCACTCTAGCTAATTGGGCCCTTGTGAAAATGGTCGAAGACTAAGTTAGTTCTGGTGTTAGCCACAAACGGATTATTGCTCAATTGTTCTAGGACGAATTCACGAACCTCATCCGAATCCTTGACCGCGACGTGAACCATGAAGTCTTCTTGGCCACCTAAGAAAAACACCTGCACGACTTGTGGATGATTCTGCATAGTCTTCATGAAGTCAGCCAGGTTAGCCCTTGCTCCGGCGCGCAGAGTAACCGAGATCAATGCCTGCAACTCGAGCCCAATGGCGCTGGGGGAGATATCTGCGCTAAAAGACTGAATGACACCCTGCTCCATCAGTCTTCGCAGGCGCACTAACGTCGTAGAGGGAGCAAGATCAAGCGATGCCGCCAGGTCTGCGTTTGAGATACGACCGTTGCTGGACAGGATTTGCAGCATCTGACGATCCTGTTGATCGAGCTCAACGGGTTGAATTTTCTTCGATGTGGGCACCAAGAAGTCCAATCTTTTCGAATTACTTACGGACAAAACGCTAGTAGTCAAAATAATCTTCGTCAATTAGTGATTTTCTCCGCAGATAGCGACAGAATCAAGCAAGT
>CAZTLT010000040.1:0-8949 GCA_964614615.1 uncultured Aquiluna sp.
CTCCCCTTCCCTAATATCCTCCACTTTACTCCACTTTGCCCCACTTTGCTACATAATTGCCATAATTTAGGTCACATTTTGATATAGAAAAAACCCCCGATTTCTCGGGGGTTTCAGGCCAAAACCTAGGTTTATTCGCCATTGAAGCGCTGGTTCCAGCGATCCTCAAAGAAGCTGCCAGACCGGCGCTGGGTGGGCTGGGGAAGGCTAGGTAACTGGAAGTTGGCGCTTGCGATGACCAAACCCATCACCATGACCACAAATGCCACCACACCAAAAAGTGCGAATTGGATCATGACGGCAAAAATCAGCAGTCCTAGACCAACCAGCATAGTTAGGACGCCTGCCACCAGCTTGCCAGCGCTGCGGTTGGTCGAGCCTAGTTGGCTGGCCTTGCCGGCGAGGGCCGCATCCTCCTTGAGTAGGTTGCGCTCCATCTCCTCAAGTAGCCTCTGCTCGTGCTCAGATAGTGCCATTGGTCCTCCTTCCTCTGATTGTAAACAAAATTGGGTCGCTAGGCTATCCCGTATGCCTCAAGATTTTCTGCTAAAACTCGTGCAGCAGAAGCTAGACGGTTTCTGTGAGGAAAAGCGTGGCCAGCTGGCCGAAATATCCCCCGATTTATTGCCAATCATCGACTACACCCAGACCATGCTGGCCGGAGGCAAGCGTTTCAGGGCTTTGTTCTGCTTTTGGAGTTGGGCGGGTTACCAGCCAAATGCAGTGACAGAGCAGGATTTAACCCTGGACTCCCCCATCGTTGGAGTGGCAGCAGCTCTCGAAATGTTCCATGCAGCTGCGCTAGTTCACGATGATTTGCTTGATCAATCAGACACTCGTCGCGGACAACCCGCTATCCATAAACGCTTTGAGGCCCTTCACAAAGACAACCGTTACTCAGGTTCTGCTGCGAGGTTTGGAGTTGCCGGTTCCGTCCTTACTGGAGACTTGCTTTTAGCCTGGAGTTCCGAGTTATTTGGCTCTGCTCTAACGGATGTTAATCCACAAAACGAGGCCAACTGTCGTAGGCAGTTTTCTCAGATGCGCTTTGAGGTAATGGCAGGTCAGTACCTAGATGTTTTAGAGGAAAATGCTGCACCCACGCGCAACCCAGCTGAAGCTGTAGCAATCGCCAATCGTGTAATGCTTTACAAGACTGCGAAGTACTCCCTGGAAGCTCCGCTGTTAATAGGTGCTGCACTTAGTGGTGTAAGTGAAGAGACTCTTTCAGCATTGAGCCAGTTTGGTATTCCACTCGGACTGGCCTTTCAACTGCGAGATGACGTATTGGGAGTTTTTGGCGATCCCTCGGTTACGGGAAAACCCGCTGGTGATGACCTGCGCGAAGGTAAGCGCACCGTGCTAGTTGGTCTGACACTCGAGAGTGTCCCCAGCAGTGTTTCCAAGATTTTCAATGAGCTACTAATGGCTGGTGAAATAGAGGAAGAACAACTGGACTTCATGCGCAAAACAATTGCCGATTCTGGCGCTTTGGCGAAAACGGAACGTTTGATTGAAGAACATTCAAATCGTGCAATTGAAGCCCTGGCCGGCCTCGAAGTTACACCCGAAGCAAGAAAGATGCTCAGTTATCTAACCGAAAAAGTAATCAATCGGCAGGCCTAGCCAAGCGCCTGCGCAGCGCGTCGGACCGGTGCCTTATGGCCCTTGAGCAAAGCTGACATTGGGGTCTCCCCAAGTGCATCATTTTCTTGGTAGAGCCAGTCAATAGCTTCGTCTTCGGTAAGTCCTAGGTCAAGCAGCTGCAACATGGTGCCACGAATACTGCTCAGTGGCTCATGATCGACAATCAATTCAGCGGGAATCATCAGTTGTTTGTCAATCTTCACCGCAAATAGAATGTGTTCCTCCAGGTAACGCTTTACCTTCGAAGGACTTACCGAAAGCTGCTGGGCCGCTTCCTCAATTGTGACCCAAGACTTAACCTGGTCAGTTATCACCTGTTCTCCTGGTGGTTTGAACCAACTGCTCTGCTACTAGGAATGCTAGCTCCAAAGACTGCATGTGGTTAAGTCGGGGATCACAAACTGACTCGTAGCGCTGTTCGAGCGTACTTTCATCGATTTGCTCGGATCCGCCAAGGCATTCGGCGACATCATCCCCAGTGAGTTCAACGTGGAGGCCGCCTGGGTGGGTACCGGTAGACCTGTGCACCTCAAAGAATCCTGTTACCTCGTCCATCACATCATCAAAACGTCTTGACTTGTAGCCGTTCTTTGTTGTGATGCCATTGCCATGCATCGGGTCGGTAATCCAAAGCGGTCGCGCCCCAGCATCTCGCACCGCCTCCACCAGTGGCGGAAGCGCTTCACGAATCTTGCCAGCCCCCATGCGGCTAATCAGGGTTAGGCGGCCCGGTTCACGATTTGGATCAAGCTTGTCAATTAGTGCAAGGACTTGGTCCTTCGTTGTAGTTGGGCCAAGTTTAATTCCAATTGGATTGCGAACCCTTGAGAAAAAGTCAACGTGCGCACCATCCAGTTGTCTGGTTCTTTCGCCAATCCAAATAAAGTGCCCGCTGGTTACGTAAGGAGTCAGGGTTCTGGAATCGATTCTAGTAAGTGGTCTTTCGTAGTCGAACAAGAGCCCCTCGTGTGAGACAAAGAATTCCGTAGCTCGCAATTCTGCTGAATCAACGCCGCAAGCTTCCATGAATCTCATAGCTCGATCTATGTCACCGGCGATGGTCTCATACTTCTTATTTGCTGGATTGTCAGTGAAGCCTTTGTTCCAAGCGTGAACTTCACGAAGATCGGCAAAGCCTCCAGTAGTAAACGCTCTGATCAGGTTCAGGGTGCTGGCAGAGGTGTGGTAAGCCTGCAGTAAACGCTTCGGATCGTGCTTTCGTGACTGCTCGGTAAAGTCGTAACCGTTCACAGCATCACCGCGATATGCCAGCAGTGTCACATCGCCACGAGTTTCAGTATCGCTTGATCTTGGCTTCGCAAATTGACCGGCCATACGGCCCATCTTTACTACCGGCAACGACGAGCCATACATTAGGACAACAGCCATTTGCAGAACGGTCTTGATGCGATTGCGGATTCGATCAGCGGTTGCATCGACAAAAGTTTCTGCGCAATCGCCTCCCTGGAGGAGAAATGCCTTACCTTCCGCTGCCTGAGCTAGTCGGGTTCGCAGAGTGTCTACCTCACCAGCAAAAACCAAAGGCGGCAGCTTGGAGAGCTCTGTTGTGACTCTCTCAAGCTCAGCTTGATCAGGCCACGTAGGTTGCTGCTTGGCTTCCAGGTTACGGAAGTTATCTAAACCAAAATCCTGCACCACTACCTCTTAGTCCTCTTGCCTTGCCATGCGATTTCTGATGGTTGACGCATAAACATCTTCATATCTTTGCCCAGAAAGTTCCTTTATGCGATAAATAATTTGGTCTGTAACCGCGCGCAGAACTGCTCTTTCACCCTCCATACCTGCAAACCGAGAGAAATCCAGCGGCTGGCCGAACTTAACTCCAACTCGGTGAATCTTTGGATACTTTGCGCCTAATGGTTGCACTTGATCAGTGTCAATCATCGCAACTGGCACAACGGGAACCTGCGCCTCAAGGATCATCCTTGCGATACCGGTCCGACCGCGATAGAGCTTGCCATCTGGTGAGCGAGTACCCTCGGGGTAAATACCAAGCACCAATTCGCGCTCCAGCACACCAAGGCCTGTATTCAAAGAATCCTCGGAGGCCTTTCCGCCACTTCGATCAATTGGCAGTTGCCCGGTTGATTTGAAAAACCAGCGGATCACTGCGCCCTTGAAGCCTTTGCCGGTGAAGTAATCACTCTTGGCAAGAAAAGTTACTGGGCGCCTTACTTTGAGGGGCAAGAAGATTGAATCAACAAAAGATAAATGGTTGGACGCAAGAACTACGCCGCCCTTTCTAGGAATGTTTTCACTTCCACGAACCCAAGGACGGAACAACAAATTAAGAATTGGCCCCAAAACTATGTTCTTGAGAATTAGATAGGTCATGTTCCTCCAGGCTTTAGAGTTTAGCCGCAGTTTCGCGCGCCAGTTCTGCTGCCCCAATTAACCCAGCTTGGTTCGAAAACTTGGCCCTTAGCACCTGTGCCTGAGGTCTAAAGCCTTTCGCCGGAAGTTGTTGAGCTAGCTCTGCACGCAGCGGTGCGAGCAGCGTTTCTCCAAGCTCCGATAGCCCGCCGCCAATTACAAAAACTTCCGGGTCAAGAGTTGCAATGATGCTCCCCATCGCGCAAGCAAGATGTTCAGCCGCAGATTGCACCACCGAAAGAGCGCCTGGATCTTTTTCGGTAAGTGCTTGAAAGGCAACCTCCCCCGAAATTTCTCCCTTCTGCTCTCTCAGTTCTCGCAATCGAGCACCCAGCGGATTGCCGGAATCAGCTAATTCATTGGCGAATCTTAAAAGTGCTGTGCCTGAGGCATATTGTTCGACGCATCCTCGGCGGCCGCAGCCACAGACCAAACCATCTCTCACCACCGTTAGGTGACCGAGCTCTCCAGCAATGCCAAAACCACCCCGCATCAGACGTCCATTGTCAACAATGGCACCACCAACACCGGTACCAAGGGTAAGCATGACCATGGAGTTGAATTCCTGAGCCGCTCCAAACCTAAACTCTGCCCAGCCCGCTGCATTGGCATCATTCTCAATTACGACTTTCTTGCCGATTCGCTCGCTAATTTTCGATTGCAGCGGTTCATTTCGCCAGCTCAAATTAGGTGCGTAGAGGACGGAAGATCTTTCGAGGTTTATGAATCCTGCAGCAGCAATTCCGATAGCGTCCACTTCCCCAACTTCGGCCACGACCTGCTCAATCAGACTCACTACCGTGTCGACCATTTGTTCGGGATTTTGGGCTGGCGAGGGAACTTTGTGCTCAGCTACTACCTCGCCTGATTCATCTACCGCTCCCGCGAGGATTTTGGTGCCCCCGATGTCTACCCCAAGGCTTAGCAAGAGATGGCACCCCTCCAGAAATTGGCTTGAAAACACAAATATTAGGCCCTGCGCGGGCGTTTGCGAAAAATGGAGGTAACAAATGCTTATAACTTGCCCAAGCTGGGGGTTATGCCAATAAAGTTTTATAAACCATAAAGGGAGAAAACGATGGAGTTTTACGATGTTCCACTGCGGGTGGAATCTGACCCCCGTGCAAATGTAACCAGTATTTTGCTTGATCGAGTAAAGAAGAGCCCAAACCATGCTCTTTTCAGTCGCAAGAATCCCGACGGCAGTTGGCGTGACGTTACTTCAGCCGAATTTCTAGCTGAAGTCAGGAGTCTAGCGAAGGGTCTGCTCGCAGCTGGCATCAAGCCAGGTGATGCGGTTGCACTGATGTCCCGCACTCGCTACGAGTGGACGATGATTGACTTCGCAGTTTGGTTTGTCGGTGGCGTAGTGGTTCCAATCTACGAAACATCTTCCCCGGAACAGATTCAATGGATTCTCTCAGACTCCGACTCGGTTGCTGTATTCGTCGAGAATGATGATCATCTGCAGCGGGTAAACCAAGTCAAGGCTCAATGTCCTCGACTAAAGAACCTTTGGCGCATTGACTCCAAGGACTTTTCTGACCTGCACCAGCAGGGTGAAAAAGTTTCGGATGCTGATTTAGAAACTGCTATCAACAGTGCCGAAGCGAAAGACTTAGCAACTATTGTTTACACCTCCGGTACTACCGGAAATCCGAAAGGCTGTGAACTAACCCACAAGAGTTTCGTGGATCACTGCAAGAACGCTGCTGCTGAGATCCCTGAGATTGCGAACGAATTCCAACACTCGTTGATTTTCGTCCCACTGGCTCACATCCTTGGCCGATACGTTTCAGTCCTCTGCATTTATGCAGGAATCCGCGTCGGACACTTGCCGGACACGAAGCTTGTGGCTGCCGAGCTTCCAGTTTTCCAGCCGACTTTTCTACTGGCTGTTCCTCGCGTATTTGAGAAGGTCTATAACAATGCTGAGCTCAAGGCGGAGGCTGGCGGAAAAGGAAAGATATTCCGTGCCGCTGCTCAAGCAGCCATTGATTACTCGCGTGGCCTCGATGATCCAAAAGGGCCATCTATCGCCGTCAAACTCAAGCACACGGTTTTCGACAAGTTGGTCTATGGCAAGCTTCGAGCAGCCATGGGTGGAAAGGTCAAGTATGCAATTTCCGGTGGTGCGCCACTAGGTGAAAGACTGGGCCATTTCTTCCGCGGAATTGGATTGGTAGTACTTGAGGGATACGGCCTGACAGAAACGGCTGCCGCTGCGGTAATCGGAAGAGTCAGCTGGCAAAAAATCGGCAAGGTCGGGCGGGCACTGCCTGGCACGGGAATCAAGATTGCGCCGGATGGAGAAATCTGGTTGCGTGGCATCAACATAATGCGTGGCTACTGGCGGAATGAAGCTGCCACCAGGGATGCATTCGTTGAGGACTGGTTCCGCAGCGGTGACATTGGTGAATTGGACGAGGATGGCTTCCTGACCATCACTGGTCGCAAGAAGGAAATTCTTGTTACAGCTGGTGGAAAGAACGTGGCACCGGCGCCAATTGAAGATCCACTGCGCGCGCACCCATTGATTGGGCAAGTTGTAGTAATTGGAGATGCCAAGCCCTTCATTGGCGCTCTAATTTCGCTAGATCCAGAAATGGTTCCAGTTTGGTGCTCACAAAATGGCATCACCGAGACTCTAACCCTCTCAGATGCCACTAAGCACCCGACCATTAGAGCTGAGATTCAAAAAGCGGTGGATGAAGTCAACGCCAAATTCTCAAACGCTGAACAGATAAAGAAGTTTGAAATCTTGGATGTTGAGCTAACTGAGGCCTCGGGTCACCTAACACCTTCGCTGAAGATCAAGCGTTCACAGGTTCTGAAGGACTTTTCAGTTTACGTAGATCGTATCTACGCTAATTCCTAAACCACGGCTGTTCCCTGAGTGAGCGAAGCGCTAGCTTCCGCTCCTCAGGGTTCAGCTTTTCTATGTAGAGAGTTCCTTTTAGGTGATCGCACTCGTGCTGCAGCACTTGGGCCAATAAACCCTCACCAACAATCTCGATTTCTGTGCCATCCAATTGAAGTCCCCGAACCTTTGCTACTTGGTAACGCGGGGTTTTGTGCCATAGACCAGGCAACGATAGGCACCCCTCATCAAGTTCAATCAGTTCTCCGGTTAGTTCAACAATCTCCGGATTAATTAGGTAACCCGCTTTACCCTCAACGAAGTAGGAAAAAACAGCTAGTCCAACACCAATCTGATTGGCAGCTACACCTGCTCGCCCTGGCTGACTGGCGGTATCTACTAAGTCTTGAACAAGAGCCGCAACTTTGGAAACGTCTTGCACCAGCTCACACTGGGTTTTTAGAATCGGATCTCCAAAGAGCCTGATCTCTCGAACGCTCAAGCCACCAAACCATCAACCACTAGCGCTGCTAGATCGCGTGCTGCCTGCTTTGTTGCGGGGTGTAGTTTGTCGAATTGAACAGCTGCACCAGCCGCCAGCATTGGATCGTAAGGAATGCGAACCACAGCCCTCACCCTCGTCTTAAAGTGATTCTCAATCTCGTCAAGCTTGACAAGTTGAGTGCCGTAGGTGGCTGTGTTTAGTGCAACCACTGAATTCTTAACCAATTCACCAAAGCCATTGGACTCAAGCCAGGTCAGCGTCTCACTTGCCAGTTTGGCCTCATCAATGCTTCCGCCCGAAACTACTACTAGACCGTTGGCACGAAGCAAAATTGCGCGCATCACGCTGTGGACTATGCCTGTTCCGCAGTCGGTCAAGCAAATGCTGTAGTAGCGAGAAGCGATATCTGCCACCACGTTGTAATCACCCTCATTAAACGCCTCAGACAGCATGGGGTCTGTGTCAGAAGCGAGAACATCTAGACGGGTACGGTCACGCGAAACAAAGTCACTGAAGACCGTGAAGCTATTGATACCGCCAGCTCGGCGAACCACATCCCGGACCGTACGATCACTCTTTTGCTCTACGCGCTCAGCCAAAGTTCCACGGTCAGGGTTTGCGTCAATTGCCAAAACCCGGTCTTCTCTGACAAGAGCCATTGCCATTCCGATAAGCGTGGTGACGGTTGTCTTTCCAACTCCACCTTTTCTGGTGAGGACTGGAACAAACTTGGTCTCACCCCGCAGATCTGCCATGATGCGGGCATCGAGTGCTCGGCGATCCCTAACCTTCTTGTTGTCGCCTGGATTCACTTTGCCGAAGGTCATTCGGTAGACCAGGCGGCGCCAGAAAGTTTCAGGAAGAACAAGTGGGCGCGCTTCATCCTTCAAAAGTCGATCAGCCGTGAGCATGCTGGCTGGCTCGGCCTCTTCAAAAATGTTGGGGCTGACCGGCACGGCTTCTGTTTGTGAGATGAGCTGATTTAACTCAGTCGGTTTTGGATCTAATTCAAGATCCGCAAAGTTGGTCTTCTCCCCCGATGAGTAATCGTCCTGCGATTGCGACATGTTCCTCTATTCAATAACTGCTATCAAGTCGCCACCCTCGACCGGAGTCGGGCCAGCAATACCCAGCCGTACAATCTTGCCACCAATTGGCGCTGCAATCGTCGCTTCCATCTTCATGGCCTCAATTGAGGCGATTGGCTGGCCCATTTCAACCTGGTCACCAACGGAAACCTTAGGCGTCACGACGCCAGTGAAGGGGGCAGCAGCATGTCCAGGCTTAGATGAATCAGCCTTTTCAGCGGAAGTCTCCACTACGGTTATCTTTCGATCTCGAACCGTGACAGGACGTAGTTGACCATTCAGCTTGGTCATTACCGTTCGGAATCCCTTGCTATCGGGTTCACTAATGGCCTCTAGGCCGACCAGCAGCTGCAGTCCTTTGCGTAGTTCAACCACATGCTCATTTTCAAAGTCCAGGCCGTAGAGGTAGTCGATCGTGTCAACACTGTCGAGATTTCCATAGTTCGCTCGGACTC
>CAZTLT010000041.1:0-5092 GCA_964614615.1 uncultured Aquiluna sp.
CTTCGAAGGTCTAAATATTGATAGACAGCTCTTGGATCTCATGCTCGAAAGTCGCGCTTGACCTAAAAACGAGTAAATGCCTGCTTGACAACGATGGAACAAGATGCGAATCTCGTCCCATCGAGAGAGGAAATTCGCATGAAGCGTTCGAACATAGTCGTCCCAGCAGTTCTTGCTACAGTCTTCGCTGTCGCCTTCTTTTCAGGCGGACCACGTGTTCCTATGGACGATGACAATACATCCCAACTAGCGCTCGAAGAGATAGCTAAGCAGGAGACCCCAGACGAATTTCAAGGCGGCTTTGGTAGCGAGATTGATCTTGGAAGTGGACTTTACCTTCAAGTCAGCGAGCCTGAAGCATTTGAGCCGAAAGATTCGGAAGCTCTCGGAGTTGAGGGTCGTCCTCTCTCAATGAATATAACCGTTTCAAATAAGGGCTCAAAAGACCTAGATATGGCCTCTTTTACGATTCTACAAAGCGCTTTTGATTCGGATGCAAGTCTTGCGTGTTTTGATGTCTTTGAAGAGGCTTCGGGAATTGTTGGACTGCCTTTGGATACCGTCATAAAACCTGGCGGCTCAGTCACCTTCCCCTGGGCCATTGTCTGCCCTACTCAAAAAGGCGATGGTTTGCATCTTACTTTTAGCGTTACCGGCGAAGAACAAGTAACTCTTGATACGACCGTGAAATAAGTTCGAGGGGATTTATCACCCCTAAACCAGGAAAAGCGCCTTCTGGGGAATTGCTTTGTAGGTCAATGTCCTAAAAGACTTTTCAATTGTTACCCAAATGTGGCAATGTTTATTCTTGACAACGCTGTCATTACGAGGAAATCTAGCCGTAAGGCGCAGCGAAGTCCGTTTGCGCTTCAAAGAAGGAGTCATACGTGAAGCGTTTAGGAGCAATAGCGGTAGCTATTTCTATGGTCGCTGGCGTCGCAATCAGCGCACCAGCAAACGCTGCCAAGCAGACACTTACCATCTGGGCAACCGGTGGCGATGCTGATGCGGCAGTTATGAAGGCAGCTGGAAAGGCATTTGAAGATGCAAATCCAAATGTCACAGTTAAGGTGGAAGCAATTTCATGGGGCGACGGCTATGCCAAAGTCCTTGCTGCTGCCGCCGCAAAGAAGGGTCCAGATATTTTCACTGGAGGACTTTCTTGGGGTATCTCAGCAGGTAACAAGGGTGCGCTTGCAGATCTGCGCACTCTAGGCGTTGCTAGCTTTGTTCAGCCAAAAGTTCCTGCCCAGATTTACAAAGCTCTAGTTGGTTATAAGTCGACGAAAGTTTATGCAGTTCCTTTTGACCTTACCTTGATGATGATGTTCTACGATAAGGGAACTCTTGCTAAGGCAGGCATTACAGCCGCTCCAAAGACAGTGGCTGAATTCAACGCAGCCGCAGCAAAACTCAAGACCACAGAGGGAGTCACGACCCCTGTTTACAACGAATGGGGAAATGCTGACTGGCTCGGATTCTTCTCATGGCTCTACTCCATGGGCGGATCGCTCTACGATGCAACTTGTAAAGTCACAATCAACAATGCCAAGGGTGTTGCTGCTCTTACTCAATACAAGAAGCTCTATACAGACCATGGCGCTCCAAAGCCAGGTGTCGCTGACTGGACAATGAATGACAATATCCAATCAGGTAAGTACGGAATCGGATTCTCTGGAAACTTCCAGGCAAGCTCTTTCTATACCTACAAGAAGGATTACAAGACTTGGGCCGCAGCACCAGTACCTGCTGCCCCAGGCTCTAAGAGCGTTGCATTCATCGGTGGTCGTGGAATCTCAATCATGGGATACGCATCTAAGTCACAGCAGCAGCTATCAGCCAAGTTCATCAAGACTCTGTACGACCGTAGCGTTGTGCGTCAGATGAACCTCGTAGGAGCAGCACAGAATGCCATCTTCCTATCACCAGTAATCAGTAACGCGGACACAATCGATGCTTACCCAGCATCAGTGCTCGCAGTAATCAAGAGCCAACTCAAGGATGCACAGGGTCCTCCGAACTGTAATGGTTGGGAAGATTCACAGGCTGGGGTAACAACTGCCCTCACCAGCTTCCTCTTTGGTTCAGCTACAGCACAAGCTGCCCTCGATGAGGCCGCAGCCGTGATGAAGTCAAAGCTCTAAGTAGGGCCTTTCAAGGGATGCAGTGGATGGGGGTTTCACCCCCATCCACTGTCCCCTAGAAAATAAGAAGACCGATCCGACGATCATGACGTCATTAGCGAAATAGGGGGCTTGAACGATGAGTATTCAGAGCAGGTCCTCGACGACAGCAATAGGCAAAAAAGGTTTTCGAAAATTCAGTGAGGCGGGAGTCGCCACCTATTTAATGCTCTCGCCCTTTGCACTGCTCTTTATTGTTTTCAGCGTTTATCCAGTTCTGGCTTCGTTGCGACTCTCTTTTATGCGGTACAACGCAATCTGCAACCCCGATCAATCTCCATGCGGAAGCGTCGGATTCGGCAACTACACGACACTCATTTTTCATGACGATAGGTTCCACAAAGCCCTGAGTAACACTTCCCTTTATGTTATCGGTGCAGTCCTTCTAGGAATGGTTGCATCACTTTCGCTAGCGTTAGCCCTACAGGAAGACACTCGAATTAACAGAGTGATGCGCGTTGTTTTCTTTCTGCCTTCCGTTACCTCCGGTATTGCCGTCGTACTCGTGTGGGGTTGGGTCTTCCGCGGGGATGGAGTTGGACTGCTCAACGCATTCCTCGACCTATTTGGCATTGCCCCTGTTGAGTGGTTGGCGACAACATGGATGGCTATTCCAATCTTGATTTTTATGTCTATTTGGGGCGGAGCCGGCTTTGGAATGATCCTCTTCCTGGCTGGACTTAATTCGATTCCTGCAATGTACTACGAGGCAGCCGTCATTGATGGTGCAGGACCAAGAGAACGATTTAGGTACATCACTCTCCCATTACTTCGCCCTGTAATGGTTTATGTTGGGATCACGGGCATAATCGGTGCGTTTCAAATATTTGAAGGCGTGTATCTCCTGTTTCCTACCAGTGTCGGTTCGATCGGTGGTCTACAAGATATGGCACTTATGATCGTTCCCTACCTCTACGACGCAGGCTTCAACAGATTTAGATTGGGATATGCCTCAGCTATCGCCTGGGTTCTCTTTGCAATCATTTTCATAGTGAGCATGATAAATCTGAAAATTACACGTTCATTGGAGGATCTCAAGTGAGTACAACTCTGAGTAAAGCGGAGATTCGCAAGAACGACAGATTAATGGAGAGAAGTGGTTCATTTTCAAATCCATTCGAAAAAAAGTCGCGTGCTTCGAGGTTGAGAAGACTTCCAATCTATCTACTTATCGTGGTTATGATTGCGCCTTATTACTGGATGATAACTTCGTCGCTCAAATCTGTTAAAGAGCTTCAAGTGGTTCCACCAACTCTTTTCCCTAAAGACATCATCCTAGGAAATTACTACGATCCTAAATTCAATCCACAAATGTTCCAACAAGAGGTGATGCAGGGTCTCTTTCAGAGATACCCGGATTTGAAATTCGGCTTCTTCCGTTTTATGATCAATAGCTTTGTTGTAAATATCTCAATCACAGTTCTGACATTGATCATAGGCTCTTTGGCAGCTTATGTTGTTAGCAAACATCGATTTAAGGGAAAGAAAATCGTCTACCTAGTCATAATCGGTTCCATGATGATCCCTTGGCAGGTGGGGTTGATACCAGGATTTCTCCTAGTTGATGATCTTGGATGGATTAATACTTATTGGGCTTACATAGTGCCGGCTTTACCAAAGGCGTTTATTGTCTTTTTCCTCACTCAATATTTGACATCGATTCCCGATGAGCTGGTTGAAGCCGCTCGCATCGATGGAGCCTCTGAATTTACAATATATTATCGAATAATCCTTCCTCTACTAAAGCCAGCTCTTATCGCGATGATGATTTTCACAGCCATTGGCGAATGGAATAACTTCCTGTGGCCTCTAATCATTACTACCAGCCAAGACATGGCTACACTCCCAGTAGCACTTGCTAACTTAAGAAATGCAGGTGCAGGTAATATCGGCACTCAAGGCATCATTATGGGAGCTTCTCTCATTACAAGTATTCCTACAATAGCTCTTTATTTTGCTACGCAAAAACATTTCATTAGGGGAATCGCCCTCTCCGGATTGAAATGAGTGGCTTCTCTTGTTAAAAAAGATATCTGTATTGGTGGGTTTCTGTCTGCTGACAAGTTTCTTAGTCAGCGTCCCGGCTCACTCAAGCACATCAGTTGTCACTACATATCTGGGAAGTTCGATCCTTCCAATAGAGGTATCTATTCTGGGAATTCCAGATGCAAAAAACGAGTTTGATCCAAAGAGCGCCTCTGTTGTTGCAACTATCACGGGTCCTGATGGAAAGGCATTCAAGTCTCAGGCCTTCTGGTTTCAGAATTTCACCATGACATCTAATGGTGGCGTGCCTTCCACGATGCGAACGGGTGATCCTTCTTGGCGCCTGCGGTTTGCCCCCTCGTTGGCTGGTCAGTATCTGCTCAGTTTTGAGGCAATCATTGATGGGGCACGAATCGCTATCCCCAATCACACATTGAACGCTGCTCAGGCGACCGAGCCGAAGGTACAAGCTTCAGGAGTCTCCTTTACAAAAGGAGGCAAACCATTCGTGCCGATTGCGTACAACATCTCGTGGGCTAATCGTTTCGAAGAAATTGCGAAATACGAGCGCTGGTTCTCGAAAGCCTCTGCCTCGGGAGTCAATGTGGCACGTGTATGGATGGCTTCTTGGTCCCTTGGAATCGAGTGGACGGATACTGGCCTTGGTGATTACAGCAAACGTTTAGATCGTGCGTGGTTATTGGACCAAGTCTTTGCTATTGCCGCTAAGCATAAGATTGGCATCCAATTAGTCTTAATTAACCATGGCGCATTTAGCACCTCAACGAACCCTGAGTGGTATTCAAACCCTTACAACTCAAGCAATGGTGGACCCATTTCTAATGCAGCCCTTTTTGCCACTGATGAAATCGCTTGGGGTTTTTGGAAACAAAGATTGCAATACATTATTGCCCGATACTCGG
>CAZTLT010000041.1:5102-8802 GCA_964614615.1 uncultured Aquiluna sp.
CTTTTCACTTGGGAGTGGTGGAATGAAGTCAATTACACGCCCATTAGTTCCAATGACCTAAAAAAGTGGATAAAAAAGTCTGACGACGTTCTAAAAGAGTGGGATCCCTACAATACGCTCACCACAAATTCGTGGTCAGGCGGGGCAAGTCTGCAGGATTGGGAGAATCTTGACTACGCAGTAACTCATGTGTATGACCCAACCGATCCGATAAAGAGTCTGTCGGTGCAAGCAGAAGCGCTTCGCAAAACAGTTCCAGACAAACCAATACTTGTTGGTGAGATGGGTTCTGGTTCTGTTACGGAAGATCCGTTCGCAGATCCCAAAGGTTTGCATCTGCACAACGCTCAATGGGCTGCCACTTTCGTTGGATTTGCAGGCCCAGCTTCCTACTGGTGGTGGGATACATACGTCGATCCGCTTGATCTTTGGGGACACACTAAGGGTCTATCAAAATTAACTGCTGGACTTGACATTGCAAGCATGAAGTCTGATCGCATTCTTGGAATCCCCTCTGCAACCACACTAACGCTTTCAGATTCAAACACTACGCTTGCTTGGGTAAGACATAACAATTTTGACAGATCTGCCAAGACGCAACTTCTTCTCGATGCTGCTATCGAGTCACTTAGATCCAAGAAAAAAATAAAGACTGTATTTCCAGATCCGGTTTCCCCGGGTGGAACCATCAATCTGCCGGTCGGTGGGACAGGAAACTATTCCATTACTTTCTTGAATACTTATACGGGTAAAGAAATCTCAAAACAGAAAGCTACGTCTTCAGGAAATTTTCTTAAAGTCAAAGTCCCTAAATTTACTGGAGACATATCGGTCCGTATTGACAAGGTGATAGGGTCATGAGCGTGAAAGAACGAGTTGGCGCGGATTTTCCCGCGCAACCTTTGGCGCATCCAACGCTTGCAGATGTTGCTGCTATAGCTGGGGTCAGTATTAAAACTGCTTCTCGAGTTATGAACGGTTCGGAACAAGTCTCTGGTGATACCGCCGAGCGAGTCAAGAAGGCAGCAAGTCTGGTTGGTTACCGCTCAAATCGAATTGCGCGGGAATTGAGGGTTGGCTCTTTAAGCAACCTTGTCGGAATGGTTATCTCTGACCTAGCTAACCCCTTCTACGCAGGCCTTGCCGCGGGAGCAGAAGAGCGGCTTGGCGAAGAAGGTCTTGACCTGATCCTCGCCACCGCACGTGACGATGGTGAACGTGAAAAAAATCTAATTGAATCGCTTTTGGAGCGACGAGTTCGAGGTCTCATAATTGTTCCTTCTGGTGAGGATTACAGTTATCTGCATCAAGAGAGAAAAAGAGGTTTTTCCTTTGTCTTTGCAGACCGTCCCGCACCCTACTTAGATGCAGATTCGGTCACTGTAGACAACCGTGGAGGCATTACAGCCTGCCTTGATTTTCTTCTGAAGAGCAAATGTAAAAAAATTGCGATCATCGCGGATACAACGAGCATTTGGACTGCTTCAGAGCGAATTGAAGCTTTCAAGCAGGCGATTTTGAGTCGCGGCGTAGATATTAAAAATACCCAAATTATCACGGATATTCACACTTCCGAAGAAGCTTCAAAAGTCACTCTGGAACTACTCAAAAATAATCCAGAAACAGATGGAATAATTGCAACTAACGATTTGATCGCAATGGGTGTTGGTCAAACTGTTGCAGCGTCTCAAGTAAAGGTCCAGGTGGTCAGTTTTGACCTTTTCCCAACTGCTAATCTCCTTAATATCGCCACTTTAAACCACGATCCTAGACGTCTTGGGCGCCTGTCCGCTGAGCAGCTTTTGCGGAGATTCCAGAATCCCACTGATTCGACCTTTGTCACCGAAATTATGAAAGTTGAAATGAAGGAATCTGATCTCAGCAGAACGATAGTTCAATCATGAGTAGCTACGCACTTGGTGTTGATGTCGGAGCCACCAAAGTGGCCATCGCAACAATTGGGGACGATTTCAAAGTTAGACAAAAGCTGGAAGTTTCAACGAGGTGCGGTGATGGCTCGATGCTTTGGAAAAATATCGCCGATGCCGCAATTGAATTTATTTCCTCAGAAAAGGATGAGTTGCGTGGAATTGGAGTTGCCTCAGCAGGTCCGTTGGATATTATCAAGGGAACATTGAGTCCAGTAAATATTCCGGTCTGGCGAGACTTCCCAATAATTCAGTGTTTTGAAACAATTTCGAAAGGTATGCCGGTAGTCCTCCACGGAGATGCGATGGCACTTGCCCATGCCGAGCACAAGTTGGGCGCGGGACAAGGCTTTAGAAATATGCTCGGCATGGTTGTCTCAACAGGAGTTGGCGGTGGGCTAATCCTTGATGACAAAGTTTTCACTGGTGACAGCGGAAATGCATTCTTTCTAGGGCACGCTTCAGTCAATCTTGACGGTCCAATTTGTGCGTGTGGTCGACGAGGTTGCGTGGAAACTTATGCGAGTGGTCCGCGGATGGTCACACACGCTCAATCGAAAGGTTGGGTTTCAAATGACGCCTCGTTCATTTCTTTAGTGGAGGATGCGAAGAATGGAAACTCTATTGCCCTGGCCTCTATTGATGAAGGCACTCGGGCGTTAGCTGTTGGGATTGTCAACGTTTTGGGAAGTTTAGATATATCTCACGTGGTAATTGGGGGTGGCGTCACAGAGTCTGGGGCCATTTTCTGGGACCCACTTAGAAGACACGTAGAAGATCAAGCATCATACATAGGCTTTTTACCAAAAATTAATCTACATAAGGCAGCACTCGTCCGAGACGCAGGAGTTCTCGGTGCTGCCTTAGCAATCCTAGGATAGGAGCCAGAAATGGAACTCGAGAAATCAGAACGCCCATGGGGTCGATATGAAGTGCTTCAGGAGTTGTCAACGCACAAGGTTAAGTGCATCTGGGTTTCATCAGGTAAGCGACTTTCATACCAGCGTCATCAAAAACGTGCCGAGCATTGGTTCATTGTTCAGGGTAAAGCGCTTGTGACAATCAATGGGGAGACTAAAGAGTTAAGTGCGGGCGCAACGGTTGATTTCGCTGTTGGAGTTTTGCATCGTATCGAAAATGTAGGAACGGAAGAGGTTATTTTCGTAGAAGTCCAAACCGGTACTTATTTTGGCGAAGATGATATCGAGCGAGTAGAGGATGATTTCGGGCGATGATAAATAGCAAAATTGAACTTAAAGCAGAATGGACCCTTCATCTCTCCCCCAGAGAAGATGCCTGGGATATCGAACCAGTTAAAGATGGGCACAACGCCTGGAGAAATGATCCAGCTGCGATCGCAAAGATTTCTGTTCCCGAGTCACTGCCTGCAGAGGTGCCTGGGTGTATTCATACCGATCTCATTCGTGCTGGCGTTATCAAAGACATATCAGTTAATGGCAAGGAGCAAGACCAATATTGGATCTGGAAGACAGATAGTCGATATACAGCGGTCATTCCAATGGATTCATCCCCAGGGACCAAAGAGCTGATTTTCAATGGTTTAGATACAATTTCTACAGTTTCGATCAATGGTCAAGTGCGATTAATGACGAAGAATATGCACCGCTCCTACCGCCTTGATATCACCTCTGAAATTGCGTCAGGTCCAGTTGCGATTGAGATTGCCTTTAAAGCTCCACTAAGCGATGCCGAAGATAATGTAGCCGCTCTTGGACTCTATCCTCGGCCATATGACATGCCGTATAACTACC
>CAZTLT010000042.1:0-8729 GCA_964614615.1 uncultured Aquiluna sp.
AACCAACGTCTTTTAGGAATGCTTCTGGCCCAGTTACATAAACACTCAGCCCTGCTGGCATTGCCTCGGGTGCCAATTCGCGCATTTTTTCCACGCGCTCAGTTGTAACCTCAAAATTGTCTGTCTGGTCCAGTGGGACGGTAATCAGAGCGGTGGCACCGTCCTCTGAAATCACTGCGGGAGGAACAAAAGCTTCACCGTTGAATTCTGCGTTGGTAAATTCCAAAAACTTTTCATTAGCACCACCACTTGGCATGCCAACCATTGGGTCAAATGATCCCTGCACCCACTCAAGTTGCTCATCGGTGAACTTGGTGTCAGAGAAATAAACAATGAATGCTGCCGACCCTTCGGTGACAACAAACTCCTCTCGGATTTTTGATGCCACAACGCTCTCGGTGTCCTCTGGCAAACCAGCACCCGGAGTGGTTTCATTAGCTGGCAGTGGAAGTCCGACAAAGGCAAAAACGGCAAAGCCCAGCGCAATCAACATGTTTAGAGGTGCGGTGGCTTTGCCTGTGAGGTATTTCAACAGGGCGTTCATTTATTCTCCAGTTTTTCTACTGAGGTAAGAACCTGGAAAATTTCGAAAAAAATCCCAAATTCCACCCCGGTTGGGGTGTATTTGGTGGCAAGTGAGGGATTCGAACCCCCGAAGGCTCACGCCGGCTGATTTACAGTCAGATCCCTTTGGCCACTTGGGTAACTTGCCGCTGTCTACGAGACGCTCAAGGATACCCGATTTTTAGGCTCGCTAGCCAAGAAGGCCGTAAACCTTTACAGTTTTGGCATGGTCGGGATCATCGAGGTTGCCAAGCGAGCTGGCGTCTCAACCGCCACAGTCTCCAGAGCCCTCAATGGCAAATCGCATGTTTCTGCAAAGGCTCGTGAGCGAGTTCTGAAGGCAGCACAAGAACTTGGCTATGTCGCATCCTCCTCCGCCTACACACTCGCTACTGGTCGCTCACGAAACATCGGTGTGGTTTTACCATTCATTGATAGATGGTTTTTCTCGACGGTGCTGGAGGGAGTTGTAGATGCTCTCGTCAGCCGTGGATACGATGCAACGCTCTACAGCCTCTCTGGTGGAGCAGGACACAGAGAGCGCGTCTTCGAAGACTTAGTGCTGAGAAAGAGAGTGGATGGCGTTCTAACCGTCGCACTCAAGCTTTCAGATCGGGAACTAGAAAAACTAACTTCGCTAAAGAAACCAATTGTTGGCATTGGCGGTCCGATTCCAGGTGCTAGGTCACTTTCCATCGATGATGAAGGGGCAGGAAGACTTGCCACTCAGCATCTGATTTCACTAGGCCACACCGAGATTGGAATGATTGCTGGTAATCCAGCGCGCGAACTTGACTTCCACCAGCCATACCTTCGTAAGACCGGCTACCAAGAAGCACTGCTGGATGCGAATCTAGACTTCAAACCGCAGTGGCTGGCCGAGGCAGACTTCACCGTTGGCGGTGGTTACTACGCGGCCAAGCAGATGCTGGGAGATCCACGCCATAACCCAACCGCTATTTTTTGTGCATCAGATGAAATGGGCTTTGGCGCTATTCAAGCAGCTCGGGATCTGGGACTGCGAGTTCCGCAGGACATCTCTGTAATTGGACTGGACGGCCATCCACTTGGTGAGTTCTATGGGCTATCAACCATCAATCAAAAAACTCGCGAACAGGGCGAGCACGGCGCTAATTGGATAGTGGATATCTTAGAAAGCGGCGATGATCGACAACTGGCCAATGTCGAGCAATTGAATACTTGGCCAATAGATTTAGAAGTCCGTTCGTCAACTGCTAAGCGTGCCCGGGAGGAATAATGGCAGATTCATCATTCGATATCGTCAGTCGAGTCGACAAACAAGAAGCCGACAACGCGGTCAATCAAGCTGCCAAGGAAATAGCTCAGCGCTATGACTTCAAGGGAACTGGTGCCGAAATTGACTGGAGCGGTGACAACGTAGTCATTAAGGCCAATTCTGAAGAGAGAGTCAGGGCGATTCTGGATGTCTTCCAGTCAAAGCTGGTCAAGCGTGGAATTTCACTGAAGAGCCTGGATGCTGGCGAGCCAATTGCCAGTGGCAAGGAATACAAGTTGACCTGCAAACTCAAAAATGGCATCAGCAGCGAACACGCCAAAGAAGTCGCAAAGATTATTCGCGAAGAGGGTCCGAAGAGCGTCAAAGCCCAGATTCAAGGTGACGAACTGCGCGTGAGCTCCAAGAGCCGAGATGATCTGCAGGACACAATTGCTCTGCTCAAAGGCAAGGACCTACCGGTCGATCTGCAGTTCGAAAACTATCGCTAGCCAAGCGCCAAATAGCCAGTGCCACTGCCAAGGATTGAGAAGTAGCTAGCGGCTTCAAAGAAGCACACCTGCCCTTTGGTAAGAACCAGAGTTTCTTCCTTAGAAGTGGAAACTGCTATCTCCCCCGCTACGCAAGTCAGAATCGCCTTACCAGTCAAGCGAATGTCTATCAGAAGATTGCTACCGCTGGGCTCCACGCGGTAGACGCGGAAGTCATCACCCAGTGTTTGATACTCAACTAAACCGTTCATGAGCAGTTTTTGGTTTGCAATTGGATTAGGTAGCTCTGAAAAGTCAGCCACCGCAATTAGCTCATCAACATCAATGGGTTTAGTCGTTAATCCTCCACGCAAAACATTGTTAGACGAGGCCATTACTTCAACACCTAGACCGGATAGATAGGCATGGATGTTGCCGGCTGGCAGGAACAGCGCCTCGCCAGGCTTTAGTTCGACGTAATTCAAAAGCAAACTAACCAGCAAGCCAACATCAAGGGGGAATTGCTGATTGATGTCTTTGATTACCCCAGCGCGAGATAGACGGCTGCTACTTGCGACAAATGCCTCGACCACTTCCTTGGATTGGCTAAGAGCCCACTTTGTTGCACCGCGCAAACCATCTGAAGCTAGAGCCAAAAGCCAATTTTCAAAGACTTTGTCTGCTGCAGCCAGTTGCTCGATATCTGCTGTGATGTCAGAGATTTTTCTAAACCCACAAAGAGCACGAAATTCACTTACTGCAGCGATGAGTTCAGGTTTGTGGTTGGCATCGGTGTAGCCGGGGTAGTTTTCCGAAAATCTCTTTGCCGCCCACTCTTTGGTTGGGTGAGCCTGAATAGAAAGAGGCTTGGCCGCTGCCAGGTATTTAACCAAAAACGTCAGCTCGCCAATTCTTTCTGAAAGAAAACCATTTTGTTCATCATCGACTCTAGACACTGAATCTGGATGGGTGCCAAACCAAACCTCTGCCTGCGGTTTCCCATCGGGCTGCGTGCCCAGCAGCTGAGGAATTAGATCAGTGGAACCCCAGGCATAGTCACGAGGAGTATTGCTGATCCTAAAAAGAGTCATGCGCTCACACTACCGAGCATCTTCTGGGCTAGGGATGATGGAGATTGGACCAGTTGGTGGAACGGCATTCTCCAGGTCGCGCTTACTCGCCTGCTTAGCAAATTGCTCGGCAATCACAGCGGCGGCCAGTGCAAGAATCACCGGGAAGAAGAAGGCATTTGCCAAACCAACTCCCTCAACCAAAGCTCCCATAAATGCTTTGGCAAATATTGCCACGCACGAGTTGAAGAGACTTAAGCGACTTACTGCCCACGCTGTTGAAACTCCTGGGACGTGTCCTCCGGCTGAAAAGAACGCTGGCGAAGCTGGAGCCAGTCCCAATCCAGCCAGACCCCATAGCAGTGATCCAAAAATCAGTCCGAACGTGGGATTCGTATCTGCAACCGGCGCTGCAAATAATGCAGCGAGTGCTAAAGAAACAGCAGCCAGCAGTGCACCCCGCGAAGCCAGCGTGTGAGGATGCATCTGCTCGGCCAGTCTTGTCATGGAAAGTCTGCCAATAATCATTCCGACCATGAATACGCCAAACGGTATTGATCGCAAGGCTAGTTCAGCATTCAGAACGTCTCTTGCGAAAACAGCGGCCCAGTCAATTACCGCTACCTCTGGATAAACAGCAGCAAACAGTCCAAAAGCTAGTAGCCAAAGTTGTGATGGCATCTGATAGAACTTGCGCTTTACCGAAGCAGCTTTTTCCTCGATGTGTCCATCCTCTTCGGGGCTTAGAAGCCAGCGCAGGCAAAACTCAAAAAGCAAAATAGTTACAACCGCCACCAGCAGCAGAAATAGTTCGAGAGAAATAAATACCGTCGCAAACGCTCCCGAAATAGCGGCTAATACAGCCCCCAGCGACCAACCAGCATGCATTCGACCCATGATGTTTTTCGGTACTTGTTTCTGCAACAAAACTGCTGCTGAATTGACCGAGACACCTAGCAAAGACATAAAAAAGTTGAAAAAGATATTAAAAATCATCCAAATTGCTGGGTCATTGAACCAGCCTAAAGAAACAAGAAAAAACATCCCACCGTAATTAGCAAAGCGAATAATTGGTCTTGCCCCAAAGCGCATGATCAATCTCGAAGCAAACAGCAGAGGCGTGATAGAACCAATTACTCCGAAGCCGATTATTGTTCCCCAGGTCACGAACGAGACATCGAGCCGGTCAATGAATTCTGGTACCCAGGCAACGGAGGAAAGAGCCGAGTGGCCCATCAATATGAAAACTAATAGTGATGCGATTTGTGCTTTTCTCAACCGAGCAGCTGGCAGAGATTGCATCAGCGACCTTTTGAAACTCTCAGCATTTCGCTGCGATCAAAAAGCTTGATTCTCTCCCTGCCGTCGCTCTCGCCCAGTGAGCGCTCTTTCGCATCCACGTTGAGCCAGTGAGTCCAATCCATGAAGTCCACCCCGCGCTCGCGCAGTGTTTCGACAATTGCCTCTTCGCTCGGAGCCTGCGGCTGCCACCAACTTGCACGATCCTCGATTAGGTGACCGATTGTTTCGATTGCATCGGCTTTGGTATGTCCAATAAGACCAACTGGACCACGTTTTATCCAACCCGTGCAATAGACGCCGGCAATGTGCTTGCCTGCTCCATCCAGCACGCGGCCCTCGCTATTGGCAATTACACCTGACTTTTTATCAAATGGGATTTCCTCGAGTTCGCTTCCGAAGTAGCCAACTGCACGGTAAACCGCCTGCACTGGATACTGAACGATTTCGCCAGTGCCCACAACATTGCCAGTGCCATCGAGCTTGGTCTTTTCAAACCTAATCGCACTAACCTTGCCATCCTCACCTACCACCTCTAAGGGTGAGTGGAAGAAATGCAGGTGCAGTCTTCGCTCTTGCGGTGGCTGAGGATTATCTTTTAGGTCTTGCAGGGTTTTAACCATCACGCGAATCTGATTGTTACTTTCAATCGCGGTTTGGGATCCCTCATCAAATTGGAAATCCTCTGGATTGACTTTTGCCTGCACGCCATTGACATGCAGTGCTTCTCGAAGCTCTAGTGGAGAGAATTTCACCTGCGCCGGACCGCGGCGACCGAAGACATGGACATCGGTCACAGGCGAGCTCTTTAGCCCTTGATAGACATGGTCTGGAATGTCGGTGGAGAGTAAGTCGTCTGGCAATTTGATTAGCATTCGCGCAACATCTAGGGCGACATTTCCGTTTCCTATCACCGCAATCTGTTTGGCATTCAGCGGCCAAGTCAGTGGGAAGTCTGGGTGAGCGTCATACCAATTCACGAAGTCCGCTGCGCCGTAGCTACCGTCGAGTTCAATACCCGGGATCTTTAAATCAGCATCCTGGATAGCGCCGGTTGCGAAAATTACTGCGTTGTAGTGCTTCTTCAAATCAGATAGCGTCAGGTCGGTTCCGTATTTCACATTGCCAAAAAAGCGAATGTCGCCGCGATCTAATACTTCATAGAGAGCCTTAATGATTCCCTTGATTCGAGGGTGGTCTGGTGCAACACCGTATCTAACCAGTCCATAGGGAGCCGGTAGCAGATCAAACAGATCGATTGAAACATCGAAGTCGCGCTGCGCTTTAAGAATGAGGTCCGAGGCGTATATTCCAGCCGGCCCAGCACCAATAACAGCGAGACGAAGCTTGGACATACTCTCCGAAACTATCCTTTGCGATTAACCATCGCCCTGGCAAAGCTCTCTAGGGCGGACTTCACGCTACCAGCTGGCAGAGATTCAATCGCGGAAATGGCCTTGTCCCCCCACTGATTAGCGAAATCTTCGGCCTCTTTCATCACTGGATGAGCCCTGAGCTCGACCAGCAAGTCCTGAATTGTCTCTGGATTGGCCGACTTGATTTTTTGCAGCAGCAAACTGGAACTTTGGTCCGTGCGATTGGCCAACAAAATCACCGGCAAAGTCGGAACGCCAGCGAGAATGTCAGTCCCGGCATTCTTTCCTGACTCAGCACTCGTCGACTGGATGTCGATTAGGTCATCCGAGAGCTGGAAAGCAATACCCATGATCTCGCCGTATTTCTGCAGTGGTTCTTGGTATTTCTCATCCGCTCCCGAAAGCAGTGCGCCAAGTTGAGCAGATAAGGCAATCAATGAGCCTGTCTTATCTCTTACGACGTCCAGGTAGTGCTGCATGAGATCATCATCTTGCGAGCCAATTGACTCGTGCAATTGACCAAGCACTAATTGCTCAAAAACACGCGCCTGCATTTTTAGTGCGCGCTCACCAAGATTGCTAACAATGTTGGAGGCACGAGCAAAGAGCAAATCTCCCGTGAGAATTGCCATGTTGTTGCCCCAAATTTTTTGAGCAGCAGTGACGCCTCTTCTGGTTTCTGCTTGATCCATAACATCGTCGTGATACAAAGTTGCAAGGTGAGTTATCTCCATCACCACTGCAGCATCCAAAACATCTTGCTTGGATGCATCTCCGAGGTGAGCTGTTAGCAGAAGCAGCGCTGGTCTTAGTCGTTTACCGCCAGCTTTTGCCAAGTGATTTGACATGACATCAACCACTTTTTCAGTGTGACGAGTTGCTGACTGCAGCCGAGTCTCGACTTCCTCGAGCTTTTGCTGCAGGGAGTCAAGTAATGCTTTATCTTGAATCCCCTGGAAGTACTTGGGTAGTGACATTAGCGCTCTCCTGTGTGCAGAGCGACAACACCAAGGCTTAGGTTTTTGTAACTCACGTTCTTGAAACCAGCATCTGCGATGTTTTGTTCCAACTCCTTTTGGTTGGGCCAGGCCTCAATCGATTCGGATAAGTAGGTATACGCCTCTGGATTGCTCGAAAAGATCCTGGCAACAATTGGCAAAACAAAGTGAAGATAAAACCTATATAGAAGTCCGACCGGTCCTCGGACCTTGGAGAACTCACAAACGACCAATTTGCCGCCGGGCTTTAGAACTCGGTGGAATTCCTTGAGTGCAGTTTGGTAGTGCTCAATATTTCTTAGGCCAAAAGAGATGGTTACAACATCGAACTCGCCCGCCTGAAATGGCAGCTTCATGGCATCGGCAAATACAAAAGTGAGCTCAGGATGTTGTTTCTTCCCTTGCTCAATCATGCCTTTTGAGAAATCCGCCGCCACTACCTCGCCACCTGGCACTAACAGTGCGCGGGACGAAGTACCAGTGCCAGCGGCAACATCCAAAATGCGCAGTCCAGCACTTGGGTTGACTGCTTTACGAACCGCTCTGCGCCAAAGCCTGGATTGGTACATAGAAAGGAGATCGTTGGTGCGATCGTAGTTTTTTGCGACTTGGTCAAACATGGCCGACACATCACTAGGTGCTTTATTTAGGTCGGCTTTGGTCACCCGGCTAGTCTAACTGCGCTGAATCTTTCTTTGATTGGCTCACTAACGTGAAGATCACTAGCCCCACTGAACCCAGCATCAGAGCAACCAACAAAGGGGTAGTCGCAGTAATGAATTCATCGGCCGGGGTTTTAGTCGTTACTTCGATTTCCGACAGATCTAGAGGTTCCGTCGCCGTTGGGTCCAACTGATCGTCCACAATTGCTGGCGGGATAACCTGTTCAGTCTCACCAGATTGATTATCCATTTCGTCGGCGTAAGAAGGGCTGAGAAGTGCGCTAAAAGCGAGAGTCAAAACTGCTAGTTTTCTCACTTCTTCTCCTGTCGCCTAAACTTTCTTAGGAAAGCCTAGAAGCAAAATGTGGATCTCCCGCAACCTCTCAGGCAACTTAGAGCAAAGGTCAAAATGTCCCTAACGGCGCACATCCAGCGCGTAACTCCGGGCGAGCTAGACCTATCTGGCAAAAGCGTTTTTCTTCACAAGGATCAAAAAATCGTTGCCACTGGCGAGGCTGTTCGGGTGGTCGCTAAGGGCAAAGACAGAATCAATCAACTTTCTCTAGCCTGGCAAGAAATACTGCGGACTGCGGAAATAAAGAATGACTCAGGAATTGAGTCGGCTGGGTTGATTGCCATGGTCAGCATCGCTTTCTCGGATAACAGCGAATATGAATCAGTACTCATCGTGCCAAATAGGACTCAAGTATTTTTTGAAAATGGCTCGTTTGAGATTGTTATAGGTGCTTCGGTAGATCCGGTTGTTCTCACGGAAATAGCAGGGGAATTTTCGGTTGGAAACCAAAACACCACTTCATTTCTTTCGAGCATCGAAAGTGCTCTCGGAGCCATCACAGCGGGGAGCATCGAAAAGGTTGTCTTGGCTCGTGACTTGGTTATGCCAATAACTGGAGAACCCGACTTGGGCCCAGCCCTGGCTAGATTGCATGAGCGCTACCCAGAGTGTTGGACTTACAAAGTTGGAAATGTCTTTGGTGCAACGCCCGAAATTTTATTGCGTGCACGAAACGGTGA
>CAZTLT010000043.1:0-8590 GCA_964614615.1 uncultured Aquiluna sp.
TGGTGAACTCGGCCTTGATGTAAAGAGGTTGGGTGTAGCTCTTACCCTTTTCCTTACACTCTTCTGGAGTGTATGGCGGGTCAAAAAGTGTTGGGTCAGAGAAGCTCAATCCCATCTTCGCATCTTGCGATGCGTTGTTGGAATCTTCGATTGGGCTTAGCTCTTCGAAGACTTCGTCGAGTCCAGTCTTCGCACTCTTGCCAGCGATTGCTCGCCATGCAGGTGCACCAATTAACCAGTCGAAGGATTCAGTCTGCAGTGATAGCAGATCTGGAATCTCTACTGGATCTGTGTGCTTTGCGAAGGTTGGACGTTGGGTGGAGCGGTTGTTTGCTGAATTTTTTGATTTAGCGTTTTTCGCAGCGGCCAAAGTAATTACCCCTAGGTAGTGAGTGGTTAGGAGAGCAACCAGAACCAAAAGCGAGCCAAAATATGCATCGCGCCAAACGACCGCTATATATCGCGTGGCAATGGGTTAGGGAAGCAAGTCTCAATAATAAGGGTGGAGAATTATGCTACGCAATACCCAATTTTGCTGAAAATTTATTCTTTTGTGACTATTCCCGCTCCCGGGCCCTAGCCCGGTCCATTTCCCTGGCAGCATCCTTCTGTTTCAGGGTTTCCCGCTTGTCATAGGACTTTTTACCCCTGCCCAGCCCCAGCTCAACCTTTGCGTAGCCGTCCTTAAAGTAAAGGGATATCGGCACCAGGGTATAGCCGGACTCCTTAGCAGCCCCCGCCAACTTGGCGATCTCTTTCTTTCCCAGCAGAAGCTTTCGGCGTCGGCGAGTGGCGTGGTTAGTCCAAGATCCCTGGCTGAATTCTGGGATGAAGGCGTTTTCTAACCAAACTTCTCCCCCATCCACCACCGCATATGAATCATTGAGCGATGCCTTGCCCTCGCGCAGCGATTTCACTTCTGTTCCGGATAGGACAATGCCAGCCTCATAGACATCTTCTATGAAGTAGTCATACCTGGCCCGCTTGTTGCTAGCGACCAGCTTCTGCCCTCGCTCGCGTGGCATTGCTCTTCCTTAGTTCCTGATGTGGCGGTAGGTGGAAATTCCCGACGCCAAGACAGCGAGGATAGCACCAACCAATAGAACAATGGGAGTGATGGCAAGGACATCTGAGATTGAAACCAGATTGGTAAAGCTCACCTGGGCAGCCAGTGAATCGGTCAAATAAGTCTGCACCGCAAATCCCACCACCAGCATTGAGAGCACACCACCTATCAAAGCTGCAAACAGACCTTCCAAAATAAACGGTAGTTGGATTGAAAAACTAGATGCACCAACCAAGCGCATGATTGCCAGCTCGCGTCTTCTTGAAAAAGCGCTCAGCCGAATAGTCGTGGTTGTCAGCAGCGCCGCACTAAACAGCATCACCGCAGCAACTGCACCAGCAACCAACGTTCCGGCATTGAGAAGTCCAATGATCGGATCAAAATACGCTCTTTGGTCTTGCACCACAGCAACACCGGGTTGATCACTAAATGCCTCCACCACCAATCCAGCTTTACCCGGATCAGCTAGGGAAACCCAGTAAGCACTGTTGAGCTGTTCGGGTGTGAGGAACTGGGCAGCTGGTAAATCAGCGTTCTCGCTCAGCAGGCGGTCATACGCTTCCTGCTGAGTTTCAAAGTAATAGGTTTCGACATAAGGCTTTAGCGCATCAGATGAGAGCTGGCCCTCAATCGCGGACTGCTCGTTTTCGGTAATGGTGCCGGTTGGGCATTCGCTATCTGGCGAGTATTCGTTGCAGAGATAAATCACCAGCTGAGCTTTGTCATACCAAAAGTTCTTGAGGTTTCCTATCTGCACCTGCAGTAGAGCAGCGGTAGCCACAAAGCTGAGTGAAACAAAGGTAACCAAGATGATTGAGAAGAACATCGAGAGATTACCTCGCATGCCCTCCCAAACTTCTTTTAGGACAAAAGATGGGTTCATTTAGAAATCCCCCAGCTTCGGAATTGAATCGGAGGGAATCTCGCGATAGCTGGCTGTTTGAGCATCGCGCACAACCTGACCTTCACGAATCTCCACCACGCGCTTTTGCATTCTGTCCACGATGTTGCGATCGTGAGTTGCCATGACGATGGTGGTGCCAGAAAGGTTGATGCGATCAAGCAGCTTCATAATCTCTTGGCTGTTGTCCGGGTCTAAGTTTCCCGTTGGTTCATCGGCCAGTAGCAGTTCTGGTTTGTTTACCAGTGCTCTGGCAATGGCGACTCGCTGCTGCTCACCACCAGAGAGTGCATTTGGAAAAGAGGATGATTTGCTCTCGAGCCCAACCAGGCGAAGCACCTCGGGAACCGCGGTTTCGATATAAGCGCGAGATTTGCCAATTACCTCTAGCGCATAGGCAACGTTGTGATAGACGCTCTTATTTGGCAGCAGCCGAAAGTCTTGGAAGACCACTCCCAGTTTTCTTCGAAAGGCTGGAATGGTTCGCTGAGTAAGTTCGCTTAGGTTTTCACCCAGAACAAAAACATTGCCGCTATCGACGGCTTCTTCGCGCAGTAGCACGCGCAGTAGCGATGATTTACCGGATCCTGATGATCCAACCAGGAAGACAAATTCACCGCGCGCTATTTCGAGCGAAACCGATTGCAAAGCTGCTTGGTTTGCTCCGCGGTATGTTTTGTTGACGTTGTCTAGGCGAATCATGCTAAGGACAGCCTAAATAAGCCGCTCAGCAAAACCCGTGAGAAACCTAGGGTGTTAGCTTCTTTGACCTGCGCGCCAGCGAATACCAGCTGAGATAAATCCAGCCAGCTCACCATCAAAAACATCGTCTGGGTTATTCACCTCGTAATCAGTGCGGAGGTCCTTCACCATTTGATACGGGGCCAACACATAGGAGCGCATCTGCTCTCCCCAGCTTGCCTTCACATCACCCGCTAACTTGCGCTTGGTTTCTTCTTCCTCTTGTCGCTTAAGCTCCAACAGCCGCGACTGCAAAACACGCATAGCAGCCTGCTTGTTCTGCAGCTGGCTCTTTTCGTTTTGGCACGACACCACCATGCCGGTTGGGATGTGGGTAATGCGAACGGCGGAGTCGGTGGTGTTGACAGACTGTCCACCAGGACCAGAAGATCTAAAAACATCCACTCTGATCTCGGACTCTGGCACCAAGACCTCATCGGTTCCCTCAATCAACGGAACCACTTCAACCGCAGCAAAGGAAGTCTGGCGCTTACCAGCTGCATTGAATGGACTCATTCGCACCAGGCGATGGGTGCCAGTTTCCACCGACAACTTGCCATAGGCGTAGGGGGCATCAATTTCAACCAAGGTGCTTTTGATTCCAGCACCTTCCGCATAGGAGGTGTCTAACACCTGAGTCTTGTAGCCCTGCTTTTCACAATATCTCAAATACATCCGCATCAGCATTTCGGCAAAGTCGGTGGCGTCATCTCCCCCGGCACCAGAGCGAATGGTCAAGAGTGCACCGCGCGAGTCATACTCGCCAGAGAGCATGGTTTCTGTTTCTAGTGCCAAGACAGCGGCTGCGAGCTTGCTCTCTTCCGCCAAGGCTTCTTTCAAGGTAGCGGAATCGCCTTCTTGCTCGGCCATTGCGGCAAGAACTGCCAAATCATCTAGCTGAGACTTGATTGATTGAAAATTCGCTAGCTTGCTCTTTGCTCTCGAGAGTGCTCCGGTAATGGTTTGGGCACGTGAGGAGTTTTCCCACAGCTGCGGGTCTTCGACCTGAGTCTGCAAACTGCTGATTTCTTTTTCTAAAGCTGGAACATCGATTACTTTCTCAATGCTCTGCAGGGTTTTGGTGAGGTTGGCAATTCGCTCTTTGAGCTCTGAGTCGCTCATCATTCCTCACTTGTTTTGTGGCGGTGACGGTGGGATTTGAACCCACGGTGGGCTTTCACCCACACAACTTTTCGAGAGTTGCACCTTCGGCCGCTCGGACACGTCACCGTCGAACAGCCTACCAATTAGCGCCGTTTGTCCTGAAAGAATCTTTCTACCAGCGCAGCGCACTCTTCTTGCAGCACTCCACCAATCACTTCTATTTGCTGGCCCAGCTTCTCATCGCGCAGTAGGTCATAGCGAGAGCCAGCAGCACCAACCGCCTCATCGAATGCACCAAAGATGACCTTCGGAATCCGAGCTGCCTGAATCGCACCCGCACACATCACGCATGGTTCGAGTGTGATAACCAGCGTGCAGTTGGTAAGTCGCCAATCCCCCAGCTGCTCAGCCGCCTGCCGAATGGCAATAATCTCGGCATGGCCGGTTGGATCACTAGTGATTTCGCGATTGTTATGGGCTGCGCCAAGGACTTTGCCGGCTGCATCTAGGACTACTGCCCCAACCGGCACCTCATCACCAGATTGCTTGGCCTGCTCAATTGCCAGTCGCATCAGATCCTGCATTTGATTGAGTCTAGTTCCAGGCGTACTTCTATATAAGAGGAGTGAGTCTAAGCTTGAGCCATGCCAAACCAGTATCAGGTCAAGAAGGCTGTTATCCCAGCCGCCGGCTTGGGCACCAGATTCCTTCCCGCCACCAAGGCGCTGCCGAAGGAAATGCTTCCAATCGTCGACAAACCAGTTATTCAGTTTGTGGTGGAGGAAGCGGTCGCGGCTGGTTTGAAGGACCTGCTGCTGGTTACCGGTCGAAACAAAAATGCCCTGGAAAATCACTTTGACCGCGTAGCGGAACTAGAGCAGGTTCTTTCCAGCAAGGGCGATCACAAAAAACTCTTTTCAGTGCAAGAGTCATCAGAACTAGCAGATATCCACTACACCCGACAGGGCGACCCCAAGGGGCTGGGCCATGCAGTGCTTAGAGCAAAAAGCCACGTCGGCGAACATAGCTTTGCAGTTTTACTGGGCGATGACGTTATTGATGCCAGAGACAGCATCTTGCCAACCATGCTGAAGCTGCATGAGGAAACCGGTGACAACGTGGTTGCCCTGATGGAAGTTCCGATGGAACAGATACATCTTTATGGCTGTGCCAAGCTGGCAAGCCAGCAGGGCGACTCGGTGGTTATTGAAAAGCTAGTTGAAAAACCAACCGCTGCCGAGGCCCCGTCTAACTTGGCAATTATTGGAAGATACGTTCTGCGATCTGAGATTTTTGAGATTCTGGAAAACACTCCAGCTGGACGCGGTGGCGAGATTCAGCTAACCGATGCGCTGCAGCACGCTGCTGCTAACCCAGCAGTTGCTGGTGGGGTTCGAGGAATCATCTTCCGAGGAAGAAGATATGACACCGGCGACAAGCTCGATCTAATCAAAGCAACCATCAAGGTGGCAATTGACCGCGACGATATCGGAGCGGACCTAAAAAGCTGGCTGAAGGAATTCGCTAAAGGGCTTTAGTTCTTTTGCACTTTTCCGAGCAATACAAAACCTGATCCCAATTCTTTGCCCAGGACTTGCGCCAAACCATCGGTCGATTGCAACGAGCACAATTCTTGCTCGGCAGGTTTTCCTTCTTTACCCCTCGCACTACCCGTTTTCTTCTTCGGTTTCGGTGTTGGTTTCTTCTTCAACTGGCTCTGGCTCAACCACCGTTAGCTTGCTGCGAGGAACATCCATCATTTCAATCCAGGTGTTACCGATTGCAAGCTGCACAGCTTGACCATCAACGGTAGTCAACTTGAAAGGCTGATTCATTGCTCCTTTTGTCCAAACAGCTTTTAGGTAGTAACCGTTGGAGAAGATGTGTGCAACACCGGTGTTGTCAACAATCTCTGCCTTTGGAATTGGTCCGTAGCGAGGATCTATAAAGCTCAAGTCGCTGGTGTGTTCTATCACCACAATGTTCTTGGCAAAAACTCGCTCGTCATTTTGCTGAAACAGCTGGTCACCGTTTTGAGAGCGAAGCCAGACTGGCTCAGCGGAGGCCGACCAAGGGAAAGCCGCTGTTCCTGGCTCCCAGGCAGAGAGAGTTCCTGGATACTTCACGCTAAAACTCAGGGCAACGGTTCCTAAGGTTGCGGCCGTTGGGGTGTCACTAAATTCAAACTGCGCAGCGGGAGCAGGCTGTTCGGCAGCTGATCTCGCTTGCAGAGCCCTTGCCTTGAAGATCAAATTCCAAGGAGCAGTTCTGGATGGCTCCCGGAAATAGGTTCCCTTTTCATACTCAGTGTCTTCATCGCTCATGATTAGACCGGTCTCTTTTGCTGCCTTTTTGAATGGCGCCTGACCACCGGAATAAACAAAGACACCGTTATAAGACGAGAAGAGCAATGGGTCGGAAGGTCTCACCGAGCGGACTGGTCCAATATCTTCTGGCATCCGCGAATGCCACACCACTAGCAACCTGGTCATTCCGCCCTCGACGCGGGTGACATAAACAACATCAGCGTCATTTAGAGAAAGTTGCGGATAGGCGTAATCGGTGTTATCAATCTTGGCGCTGACAGCGGGCAGGGTTAGGTAGGGATTGGTTCCCTCTTCATAGAGAACGCCAGTAAGCGGCGCTGCCACAAAAACCGGCTCTGGTGGAGCGGTCTCGGTTGGTGAAGCGGTTGGGTTGTTGCTTGCTATGCCGGCACAACCAGCCAGCAGGGTCAGTGCCAAAGAGGCAACTAATAGTCTGCGCATTCCCAATAGTTTAGAACTAAGCAGGTTATTTCTGCGCCTTAGCGTCGATTTCAGCAACTAAGTTCTCAACCAATGAGCGAATCTCATCGCGTATAGGCCTGATTGCCTCAACGCTCTGACCAGCCGGATCATCGAGCTTCCAGTCCAGGTATGTCTTGCCAGGATAGAACGGGCAGGCATCTCCGCAACCCATGGTTATGACATAGTCAGATGCCTTCACATCTTCGTTGGTCAACACCTTTGGTTTTTGGTTTGAGATGTCAATTCCAAGTTCCGCCATAGCTGCAACTGCCGCAGGATTCACCGAGTCAGCAGGCATTGTTCCAGAGGATCTGACCTCAATGCGATCTCCCGCCATGTCAGTCAAGAATCCTTGCGCCATCTGACTGCGGCCTGCGTTGTGAACACAGACAAACATCACTGAGGCTATCTTGCTCATTTATTCACCTTTCGAAACTGTGCGGAAACGAAGACAGCAATTATCAATCCAACTAATTGAGCAATCGCAAATTGCCAAGCTGAGTCAATTGAAATTGAACTTGGGGCTGAAGAGAACACCCTTCCCAGGGTGACCGCGGGATTGGCGAAAGCTGTCGAAGAAGTAAAGAGATGCCCTGCGAAAATCCAAAGAGCAACTGCTGGGGCGATTAGCTGTTCTTTTCTGGAATCGACCAATTGCAAAATCAAAAACACCAAACCAGCACTCGCAATTGTCTCGCCAACCATTGCGCCAAAACTAAATCGATCAACCGTACTTATCAGAGTTGCTTGATTGAACATTGCGTTGGCGGCAATGGCTCCCAAGACGGCACCCAAGAGCTGAGCTGAAACGTATAAAGAGGTATCTCCTAAGGAGAGCTGCTTTCTTAACCAAAAAGCCAATGAAACAATTGGGTTGAAGTGAGCGCCAGACACTGGACCAAGAGTCGAGATGGTGACAAATAGGACGCCGGCCACCGCACTGGCAATCATGAATAATCCCAAAGCCGGTTCTGCCGAAAGGTTCGAGACCATAAAACCAGCACCCAGCACGGCCGCGACTATGGCGAAAGTACCAATTAACTCGGCTAGAAATCGCACTGGCATGGGGCACCCGTCTGCTGCTTAGTATTCATAGATGGACATCTATGAATAGTTTATAGATAATTATCTATGTAGTTAGGTGAACAATTGGCAACCAAAATCGCTCTAGATATCTCCCAGTGCGCCCCTGCCCCAGGGTTAGAACCCATGGCAAGAAGCCAGGCCACTGAAATTGCCGCGCTACTGAAAGCGGTAGCTGACCCAACCAGACTTCAAATTCTTGCCCTGATTAGAAAAGGTGAAGATTCCAAAGCCTGCACCTGCGATCTGACTGGGCCGCTGAATCTCTCCCAGCCAACCATCTCTCATCACATGAAGAAGCTGACCGAGGTTGGACTCCTCCAAGCTGAAAAGCGGGGCACCTGGGTTTACTACTCCATCAACCACAAGTTGTGGAATCAAATCTCTGGACTATTTGAGTAAGGAAAAGAAAATGGAAAAAATCGAAATTGACATCACGGGCATGACCTGTGGTCACTGCGCAGCTTCAATTACCAAAGAGCTTTCAGCAGTTCCTGGAACAGAGGTTTTGGAAGTAAACCACCAAACCGGCAAAGCCATCATCAAAGGTCACGCTTCAGAGCAAGACCTGACTGCAGCCATCGATCGCGCTGGTTACCAGGTCGCTAAATTTGCGAAGGTAAATGACTAACCAACTAGAGCTTGAGATTGAGGGAATGACTTGCACGGCCTGTGCAAGAAGAGTAGAAAAATCCCTCAATCAAATTTCTGGCGTGTCAGCCTACGTTGACTTTGCAACAGAAAAAGCTCACATCACCCTCAACCAGTCGGTTGAGCTGCAAGAACTAAAAGATGCAGTTGACTCAGCTGGCTACAAAGTTGGAGATGGCAAACCGGAGCTAAACAAGCTCTGGCCAAGAATCATTACTGGTTCGGTCTTATCTGCTCTAGCAGTTTTATTTTCAA
>CAZTLT010000044.1:0-8573 GCA_964614615.1 uncultured Aquiluna sp.
CGCGTAAAGACTGGAACAGTGAGAAAAGTATTCGCTGAGTACCAGATGAGTCGTTTGCTAGATTAGTTTGGCCTGAAGGCTTCGACTTCTTCTTTGCTGGGCAAGCTCGAAGATGCACCAACCTTGGTGACTGAGAGTGATGCTGCAACTACTGAAAAAGCTATGGCATCCTCTAGGGACTTTCCCTGGCTCAGTGACGCACCAAGGTAACCAGCAAAGGCATCACCCGCGGCGGTGGTATCAACCGCTTTGACCTCTGGTGCGGGGAAGTGCTGGGTATTGCCCTTCTGCACCAGTACTACTCCCTTGCCACCCAGCGTGATGATTGCAGAAGCTACACCTCTATCTACGAACCAGTTTCCCGCCGTGATTGCACTGTTTACATCGCTCACCTCAATGCCAGTCAGTGCAGATGCTTCTGATTCATTGGGGGTGACTATGTCTAGTTGCCGCCACGCTTCGGCGGGAATGCTTTGAGCGGGCGCGGGGTCCAAAATCACCTTCATTCCCTTGGCCTTGGCTAGTTCAATCGCCTTTTCGTTTAGGTGCCATGGGATCTCTAGCTGCAATAGCAGAGCTTGGGCATCTGTGGTGTTTCCTAACGCCGCTTCTATTTGCTGCTCACTAATTTTGGAATTAGCAAGTGGCACAACCACAATGTTGTTTTGTCCGCTTGCATCAATTCGAATATGCGCAATTCCAGTGGGCCCTGGAACTTCGGCAACGTGCTTGGTCGAAACCCCAAAGGAAGATAAAGAGTCTTTGGCAAAATCTGAAAATATATCCTGACCAATGCAGCTAATGAGGGTGCTCCTACTTCCAGCTAAAGCGGCTGCGATGGCTTGGTTGGATCCCTTTCCGCCTAAAACCAGAGCAAAGTCATTTCCAATGATGGTTTGGCCAGGAGTTGGTGCTGTGTCAAAAAAAGCTGCTAGGTCAATGCAAATACTGCCAAGCACAACAACGCTTCCAGTTGTTGCCTTGCCAACTTCTTCGTTAGGTAAATTCATTTGCAGCCTTCGTTGGAAAAACAATACTTCAGTTTTCCCTCTTGTCGCACTTTCTGGATTAAGCGCTAGCTCTGCTGAATTAGTGACTCGGCAGTGCTCTCATCCACGATTAAATCTGAAATGTATTTTCCAGCCAGTGCACCTTTCAGGCTAGGGATTCTGGCCGCGCCCGCAACGACGCAGATTCTTCTGGGGATCGATCTGATGACATCCAGGCTTGGTCCAGTTGAGCGGCGATTGAGAGCTATGTCATTAGATGATCCGTCAGCTCGGTAGAAAACAGTTGCGATGTCACCAACGATTCCATTTTCATCCAGCGACTTCAGATCTTCTTGGCTTAGATAGCCAGCGTTATAAACCTGGCTCGGCACCTCTGAATTGCTAGAACCAAGTCCAAATAGCACCACGTCCATTTTTGATTGAATATCAAGAATTCGCTTGGTGCTGCGCTCGCGCCAAAGAGTTTCTTTCGCTGCTGGATCATCGAAGAAAGCAGGAACCGGGAACTGCTCAACGGTTGCTCCAAATGCTTCTCCGAAGCGACGCAAAATCTCACCACTATATGTCACACCGGACGTGAAAGTATTTCCGGCACCATTTAGTTGCACCACTCTGGTCGCCTTTAGTGGTCTTGGCACCAGGTTGCGGCTGACGGCATCGGTGGTGGCACCCCAGGCAACACCCATTGTCATTCCAGGGAAAAAGAAGCTGGTCATCATGCGCGCCGCCGATAGCGCTACGCGTTCCAGGCGATCAATCGGAGAGGCTGACTCAGGCACCGGGACTAAGTGGGCATTTACGCCATAGAGAGCCTTGATTTGATTGGCCATTCGCCGAGGCGCGTCCTCAGGGGTGTGGATTTTTACCTCAACAATGCCTCGGTCTTTGGCCATTTGCAGCAGTCGGGAGACTGAGGACCGCGAAACCTTGAGCTCATCGCCGATGGCATCCATGGTCAGATCCTGCAGATAGTAAAGCTGGGCAGCTCGCAGGGACAGCCGGAGCCTTGATTTATCGCTAGTTTCATCCAACATAACGAAAGTATTGCACATTTGTTCAAAGTGTTTGGAAAGTCTTCCAGCCCCCCAGGCTCTTCAATACATTTCACTCAATAGATATTCGATGGGGAAGGATCTATCGAAATGAGCGAATCCGCCTGGAAAGCCAGAAGACTGGCGGGCTTGAAGGAAAACCCGAAGGCCCAGGTGCTCATAATTGGCGGTGGCATCAACGGCCTCGCTACCTTCCGTGACCTTGCTCTGCAGGGCATCGATGTTGTTCTAGTTGAGAAAAACGATTACTGCTCCGGCGCTTCAGCTGCCTCTTCTCACATGATTCATGGTGGCGTGCGCTATCTAGAAAATGGTGAGATTCGTTTAGTCAAAGAGTCGCTGCAGGAAAGAAACCGTTTACTTGCTGCTGCTCCTCACTATGTCAAACCACTGAAGACAACCATTCCAATCTTCTCTGTTTTCTCAGGTCTTCTGAGTGCACCTATTCGACTCTTCACTCACTCTCAGGGTAAGCCAAAAGAGCGCGGTGCAATTTTGATCAAGGTCGGACTAATTCTTTACGACACGTTCGGTCGCAACGGTGGAACGATGCCAAGACATAGATTCTTGGGTAAGAAAAAATCTCACCGTGAACTTCCAGCACTAAACAAAGATGTTAAATTCACCGCCACCTACTACGACGCTGCAATGGAAAATCCAGAGCGCTTAGCACTAGAGGTTTTGTTTGATGGCCTTGCTGCCGGATCAAATGCCAGGGCTTACAACTATGTAGCGGCTGCCTCGATGGTTGGTAACCAGGTGGTTTTGCTGGATGAGCTAACGGGCGAGAAGATTAATTTCTCCGCCGACGTGATCGTCAACACCTCAGGTCCATGGACCGACCTCACCAATGAGAGCCTGGGCTTCCAGACCTCTTACATGGCGGGCACCAAGGGTTCTCACATCGTGATTGACAATCAGGAACTGTTTAAGGCCTGCGATAACCGAGAAATCTTCTTCGAGAACAAAGACGGCCGAATTGTTCTGATGTATCCAATCGTTGGCAAGGTATTGGTTGGCACAACTGACATTCCACACGACATGCGCTTCCCAGCAGTTTGCACCGACGAAGAAGTTGATTACTTCTTCAAGTTGGTTTCCCACGTCTACCCAGATATCAAGATCGACAAAGACCAGATTGTCTACAAATACTCCGGAGTAAGACCACTGGGAGCCAGCGGCGATATCAACCCTGGGGTAATTTCCAGAGACTACCGAATTGTCAGAACCTCATCAGAATCCGAGGTACCGGTATTGAGTTTGGTTGGTGGTAAGTGGACCACCTTCCGCGCGCTCGGTGAACACCTCAGCTCTGATGTTCTCAAGCTATTGAAGAAGCCTCGCGTGGTATCAACCGCTCACTTGCCACTTGGTGGTGGAAAAGATTTCCCAACCACAACCGATGGACAACTGAGCTGGGCAGAAACCCATGGCAAATCAATTGGAACCGATCGAGCGTTGCAGTTGCTGTTGAGATATGGAACCAGAGCAACTGAATTTATTCGCGTGATTGCAGCTCGCGGTGAGAAAAAACTTTCATCAAATCCTGATTACTCAGACACTGAAATTCAGTTCCTGATTGAAAGCGAGCAGGTGTCTCGCGTCGAGGACATTGTCCACCGCCGCACAAACCTCGCATTTTCAGGCGACGTTACCGATTCGTTAGTTAAAGAACTGGAAGAGATCCTTGCTAAATCACAGTCGGGTGAAAACTGGGGTGAGGCGAAAGTAGACTTGAAAATCGATGAGGGGAGCCGGATATGACCCAGCTAGTTCTACAGAATGTGTCATACACCCAGGATTCTGAAGAATACATTTACGATCTCTCCGCCACTTTCAGCAATGGCATCAACCTTCTGATCGGCCCAACCACCGCTGGCAAGACAACTCTGATGCGAATCATCGCAGGGCTTGTCAAGCCAACCACCGGCACCATCACCATGAACGGGCAAGACATCACCAAGGTTCCAGTCAGAGAGCGCTCGGTCTCATTCGTCTATCAGCAATTCATCAACTACCCCTCACTCTCTGTTTTCGAAAACATCGCTTCGCCGCTGCTGGCAGCCAAGAAAAAGCCCAGCAAGGATGAGGTTGCTAAGCGAGTAGAGGAGATGGCTAAGTTGCTTGGCCTGACTCCATTCCTGAAGAGAAAGCCATCGGAACTCTCCGGAGGACAGCAGCAGCGCGTGGCTATTGCGAGAGCACTGGCAAGAAAAGCCGACATCGTTTTGCTCGATGAGCCCTTGGCCAACCTGGACTACAAACTTAGAGAGCAACTAAGAGCCGAGCTGCAAAACATCTTTGCCCAGGAATCCTCGATTGTTATTTACTCAACAGCTGAGCCATCCGAGGCCTTGGACTTTGCAACTCAGACCTTTGTCATGAATGAAGGATCGCTGATTCAGTCGGGCAAAGCACTCGAGATTTATCAAAAGCCGGTAAACGTGGCAGCGGCAGTGGCAATGGCAGATCCGCCAATCAACCTGCTGAAGTCCAAGGTAAGTGGTGGAAGCGCCAACTTTGGCTCTGTCTCCTTCAACTTCACCAGGGACTTCAAGGGTTCCGATGTGTTGCTGGGCATTCAACCTGGAAAACTGACCCTGAATTCAACTGGACCTGACTGCGTGAAGTTCCCCTGCCAGGTATTGCTGGCCGAGGTAACCGGTAGCTCGACCTACATCCACGTTCGCCTAGAGTCAGGCGAGCAGATTGTTATCGAAGTCGAGGGCACTCAAACCTTCGATCCGGACGAGAAGATCACTGCCTACTTTGATCCCGCTAACTTGTATGGCTTTGACGCCGGTACCGACAAGGCTGTCTTCGCGCCTATTGGAGGTGGCAAGTAAATGGCTGAAATTCGCTTAGAGGGAGTTGCCCACTCATACGACGGGGGCAAGACATATGCACTGAACCCCATCACAATGACTTGGGAAGACGGCAAAGCTTATGCACTGCTAGGCCCCAGCGGTTGTGGCAAGACAACCTTGCTGAACATCATTTCGGGACTACTAAAGCCCTCCGAAGGAAAAATCTTTATTGACGGTAAAGACGTCACCAACGTTGCTACCGATGAGCGCAACATCGCACAGGTGTTCCAGTTCCCAGTTCTTTACGACACCATGACCGTTCGCAAGAACCTGGAGTTTCCGCTAAAGAATCGAAAGATTCCGCGCGATCAAGTTGCTAAGCGCGTTGCTGAAATTGCTGAGCTACTGGGACTTGAAAAAGATTTGGATCGCAAGCCATCCAAGCTTCGCTCAGATCTTCAGCAGATTGTGAGCCTTGGTCGCGGTCTTGTTCGATCTGACGTGGCAGCGATTTTGTTTGATGAGCCACTGACTGTGATTGACCAAAACTTTAAGTGGACGCTTCGTAACCGTCTAAAGAGATTGCACCTTTCAACCGGAGTAACGGTTGTATACGTAACGCACGACCAGACCGAGGCACTGACATTTGCTGATGAGGTGTTGGTGATGGATCAGGGATCGCTGGTGCAGGCTGGTACCCCAGAACAGCTCTTCCTAGAGCCACAGCACGAATTCGTTGGCTACTTCATTGGTTCTCCGGGAATGAACTTCTTGGATGTAGATGTCAAAAACTCCGCACTTACCCACAACGGTAAGGCGATTGGAGTTGCCACCAAGCCAGGTCTTGAAGGCAAGCACCGCTTTGGAGTTCGACCAGAGTTCTTGGTGCCAAGCTCAAACTCGGGCCTGGAATTCAAAATTGATCGCGTCGAAGACCGAGGCGTCTTCAAGCTGATTCACCTCAGCAAAGACGATTACAAGTTCATCGCGAAGGTGGAAGAGAACTACGTGGTGTCCTCCAGCGGCACCGCCAACTTCACATTCGACTCAAAGCGAGCATTTCTGTTTGATGCAAACAGAAAGATAGTTGCTGGTGTAGCACCATCCAACCAAGGGGGTAACTAACTTATGGACGCCAAGAAAAAGAACAACAAGGCTTGGTTCCTTGTTGCGCCAGTGGTCTTCGTGGTCGCATTCACCGCGATCATCCCGCTGATGGCAGTTGCCAACTACTCACTGCAGGATATTCAAGGCTTTGATAACCGCTTGTTCGTTGGGCTTGATTTCTTTAAGAAAGTTGCGACTGATCCAAACATTCAGGATGCCTTCCAGCGCAATCTTTTACTCTCCGCCCAGATTCTGCTAATTCAGATTCCACTGGGAATCTTCATTGCACGTCTGATGCCTCGCTCCGGCTGGAAAGCCTCAGCGGCACTGGTGGTAGTTGCTATTCCACTGATCATTCCTTGGAACGTAATTGGAACCACCTGGCAGATCTTCACCAGAAGCGACATTGGTCTTGGTGGAGTGCTGGCAAATCTATTCTTTGAATACAACGTCACAGCCTCTGAAACCGATGCCTGGGCGACCATCCTGGTGATGGACACCTGGCATTGGACACCACTGGTGGCGCTGTTGGTTTATGCGGGACTACGTTCGATTCCGCCGGCTTACTATCAAGCCGCAGCCATCGATAGCGCATCACCGCTAGCCATTTTCAGATTCGTTGAGCTACCTAAGCTGCGCAGAGTTTTGATGATTGCAATCCTGCTTCGCTTTATGGACTCGTTCATGATGTACACCGAGCCGTTTGTGGTGACAGGTGGTGGACCGGGTGACTCGACTACCACATTGAGTATTTTGCTCACCACCATCGCAATTGGTCAGTTTGACATCGGTGTCGCCGGTGCCTTCTCGCTGATGTACTTCTTGTTTATTCAGATCTTCTCCTTCATCTTCTTTACGGTTCTAACTTTGGATGAGCGCCCAGGAGCCACCAAGGTGACCAAGAAAGAGAAGAAGAAAAAAGAAAAAGAACTACAGCTAGAGGGGAGTGAGAAATGACAAACCGGGTTCCAATTTCAGCCGCGGGAGCCAAGACCTCACGCTTCAGAATTGACTTGCGCAGCTGGCTGTTCTGGCTAATCATGGCCGTTTGGGCACTGCCAGTAGTTTGGCTTATTTCGATGTCATTGCGTGATAACCAAAACATCCTTGCGCAATTCGAAGTGATACCAAGCAACATCTCTTTTGCTGGCTACATCGAGTTCTTCAACGATCCAAGTTGGATCGGTTCTTATATGAACTCAGTCACCTACACACTGCTAAACACCGTGATGTCGTTGATAGTTGCACTGCCTGCCGCCTACGCTTTCAGCCGCTACACCTTCTCAGGTGACAAGCACCTGTTCTTCTGGCTACTAACCAACAGAATGGCACCAGCGGCGGTATTCCTTCTGCCCTTCTTCCAGCTGTATCAATCGCTTGATCTGTTCGATACACCACTGGGAGTTGCGCTTGCGCACATGCTGTTCAACGTTCCGCTGGCGGTATGGATTCTGGAAGGCTTCATGTCGGGAGTTCCGAAGCAGCTCGATGAGATTGCCGAGATTGATGGCTACCGCTTCGGGCGCTTCTTCCTAACCATCTTCATTCCAATGATCAGATCGGGTATTGGTGTCACAGCCTTCTTCCTCTTCATGTTCAGCTGGGTTGAACTGCTGATTGCCAGAACCATTACCTCAACCGATGCCAAGCCAATTGCAGCTCAGATGACAAGAACCATCTCGGCTTCCGGTATTGACTGGGCGCTGCTGTCAGCGGCCGGTGTCATGACCATCATCCCTGGTGTGATCGTGATCTGGTTCGTCAGAAACTACATCGCCAAGGGCTTTGCGTTAGGACGTGTGTAAATGTTTGATTGGATTCCCTGGACCGCACCCGTTGCCTACGTATTTATTGGCGTTGCCGTGATGATTACCGGATTGACCATCTGGGGTCACTTCCGACCACCGGTTCGCCGCAAGGGCTTCCTCGGCATTGTGACTGATAGAAGTGAGCGCGTTTATATCGCGATTATTACATTTGCGCTAATCATGGTGATTTCATTTGCGATTGTCGATAGCGACACCCTAATTTGGGCCTTATCAGCATTAGCAGTGGCAGTGGTGATCTTGATATGGGGATGAAGAAAGAATTCGACGGACAGTCCTTGTTCGTCGAGGCAGAGCTTGAAAACTCTTGCTCTGGAGATGTTGAAGAGACCAAGGCGGCCTCTTCTTCAATTGCAATGCGAAAGGAAAATATGTTCAAGAAAACTGTTCGCGAACGTAGTGTTGCGGTAGTGGCCATGTCGGCCGCCGCAGTCCTACTAGCGACGGGTTGCGCTGCCGGTGGCGGCGGTGCGACTGAAGACATTGACGCAGTTGCTGCAAAGTGGGCAGACGGTGAGTTCAAACTCAGCGCTCTAACCCGCGATGAGCAAATCGCCGAAATGAAGTGGTTCCACGATGCAGCCGCGGCTCTAGGTGTCTCTGACATCAAGGTTGTTTCTGAGACCATCGCTCCACACGAGTACGAGTCAAAGGTTTTGACTCAGGCATTCAAGGAGATCACCGGCATCACCGTTACCCACGACCTAATTGGTGAAGGTGACGTAATCGAAAGAATCCAGACTGAAATCAAGACTAGAACTTCGATTTACG
>CAZTLT010000045.1:0-8335 GCA_964614615.1 uncultured Aquiluna sp.
CTTTCTATCTGGTTCCCCAGTTGTAGAACTGCTTGTGCAAACGAAGATAAACAAAAGTCTCTGAGCTTACAACTCCGGGCAGTGACCTAATTTTATCGTTCAGTAGCTCAATCAGTTGGTCGTCATTCTCACAAACAACTTCCGCCATAATGTCAAAACTACCAGCCGTCAGCACCACGTAGTCAACCGAGGGGATCTTGGAGATGGCATCAGCGACCTGGGTTGAGTCGCCCACGCATCGAATCCCAATCATGGCTTGCCGGGAGAATCCGAGTTTTAGTGGGTCCGTTACCGCAACAATCTGCAGAACCCCGGTTTCAGTAAGTTTTTGGACTCTCTGACGAACGGCAGCCTCACTCAGGCCAACCACCTTGCCGATTTCGGCATAGGATTTTCGACCATCCTTCTGCAGTTGCTCGATTATCAACTTCGAGACTTCATCCAAATGGGACTGGCGGGCTCTGTCCATGCGAGACATACGTCGAGTATCACAGCCAAAAAGCCTAACTGGCGCCAAATCCGCAGTTTTTTTATCAATAAGTTACGAATTCAGCAGAATTTCCCCTTAATTTTGCCGATAAGCCCCCAGAGGTTTAGCATCTTCCCAAGCAACTCGATGAGGAGTAATAGTGGCCAAGAAGCTACAGAATTTTGTTGGTGGTAAATACGTTGATCCAGCCTCCGGCAAGTACAGCGATGTAATCAATCCATCTACCGAAGAGGTTTACGCAAATGCGCCGATATCTGGTGCGGAAGATGTTCAAAACGCTTTCCAGGTAGCCCACGAAGCGTTTAAGGAATGGAGCCAGACAACTCCAAGTGAGCGTCAGCTGGCTCTTTTCAGAATTGCCGATGAACTTGAAAAGCGTGCTGGTGAAGCCGCTGATCTCGAGAGCGAAAACACCGGTAAACCAAGAGGCACACTGGTTGACTTTGAAATGGTTCCATCGGTGGATCAGATTCGTTTCTTTGCCGGTGCCGCTCGCAATCTCGAAGGTCGCGCAACTGCTGAGTATGCCAAAGACCACACCTCATCAATTCGCCGTGAACCAATTGGTGTAATTGGGCAGGTAACACCTTGGAACTACCCACTGAACATGGCAGTTTGGAAATTTGCTCCAGCAATTGCAGCTGGTAACACAATTGTTCTCAAGCCTTCCGACACCACGCCAGTTTCAACCTTGCTGCTGGCTGAAATTGCCAACAAGTTCCTGCCACCAGGGGTCTTCAACGTGATCACAGGTGACCGCGATACTGGTCGCATGATGGTGGAGAACAGAATTCCTCAGATGGTTTCCATTACCGGTTCGGTTCGAGCAGGAATGGAAGTTGCTAAAACCGCCGCTTTAGACCTCAAGCGAGTTCACCTTGAACTGGGTGGCAAGGCTCCGGTAATAGTTTTCGCGGATGCCGACATGGAAAGAGCGGCCGCAGGAATCGTTGCCGCTGGATTCTTTAATGCTGGTCAAGACTGCACGGCCGCCACCCGACTACTGGTGGAAGATGCCGGCTATGACAGATTCATGGCTGCGCTATTGGCCGAAGTCAAAGCTTCCGCCAAAGTTGGAAAGCCTTCGGACTCGGACATCTTGTTTGGTCCAGTGAATAATTCAAACCAGCTGGCGAGAGTGAAGGGCTTCATCGAGCGCGTTCCAGCTCACGCCAAGATTGAAACTGGTGGAAACCAGCTTTCAGGTAAGGGCTACTTCCTGGAGCCAACAGTTATCTCCGGACTCAAGCAGACTGACGAGCACATCCAAGATGAAATCTTTGGTCCGGTTCTGACTGTCCAGCGCTTTAGCGGAGATGAGCAAGCTCTGACCTGGGCCAATGACGTCAAGTACGGCCTGGCCTCGTCTGTGTGGACCAACAACCACACCCGTGCCATGCGCTTTGCCAAGCATCTTGACTTCGGCGCGGTCTGGATCAACACCCACATCCCGCTGGCGGCCGAGATGCCTCACGGAGGCTTCAAGCACTCCGGCTATGGCAAGGACCTGTCTGCCTATGGCTTTGATGACTACACCCGTATCAAGCACGTGATGCACTACATCGGAGACTAAAGGTAAAAATTCGGTTTCAAGGCGGCCCTAGGGCGGGATTGTGTGCGAAACTTTCCCTAACTTTGTGCCATGGAAAATAGGAGAGTGCAATGAAGAAGCGAGAGCTACCAAGCGACCCAATGCTCAGAGAGCTAATTAATCTAGCTCGTAAGTCCCAGATCTCCCGTCGTGCGGCGCTCGCTGGCGTCGGTGGAACTGCAGCTGCCTTGACTCTTGCGTCATGTGCTCCCGCCGAGACTGAACTCACCCCTGCTACCGACGTTTCTGATTCAGAACCTGTACTTGTTTGGCACAACTGGCCTGCTTACATGGATGAAGACGACAATGGAAATTACCCAACTCTCCAGAGATTCCAAGAGCAATCAGGCATCACAGTTGATTACAAAATTGAAATTGATGACAATGACACTTGGTATGCCAAGGTAAAAGACCAGCTTGAGCTTGGTCAAGACATTGGTGCTGACGTTGCATGTCCAACTGGTTGGATGGCGCAGCGACTTCTAAACCTGGGTTACTTGCAGCAGTATGACAATGCAAACATGCCAAATAAAGTTGCCAATCTCGCACCAACTTACCTAGGAGCTCCTGAAGATCCAGACCGTACTTACAACATTCCTTGGCAAGCGGGTTTTGCTGGTATCGGATATAACAAGCAGGCCTATAAAGATGCCACCGGTAAGGATGCCCCTGGATCAATGGCAGACCTATGGGCTGCCGAGCTCAAAGGTCGAGTCGGATTACTTTCCGAAATGCGCGACAGCGTTGGACTTGTTTTGATGAGCCAGGGGATCGACATTACCTCTGCTGACAGCCTGACCGAAGATGCTTTCATGGCAGCAATTGAGGCCATCAAGCAGCAAATTGATGCTGGACAGATTTACAACGTTCGCGGAAACAGTTATCTGGACGACCTGACCACCGGCAACATCATTGCTGCAACTGCGTGGAGCGGTGACATCACTCTGATCAATTTTGAATCCGGCACCGAAGACAATCCAGAACCGTTTGGATTTATTTTCCCTGATTCCGGAGTTACACTTTGGGCTGACTGGTTTGTCACCCCAATGGGAGCAACTCACAAGAAGAATGTCGAGAAGCTAATCAACTACTACTACGACCCAGTAAACGCAGCCGAACTTGCTGTCTGGGTGAACTACATCACCCCAGTCGTTGGTGCTCAGGAAGCCGCTGCTGCTATAGATCCCGCTCTTGCAGAGAGCCAACTAATCTTCCCGACCGCAGAGACCCTTGCCAAGAGTAAGGCGTTCCGTGCCCTTTCCGGACAAGAGGAGCAGCGCTTTTCCTCTGCTTGGCAGAACCTGCTGCTTGGCGCGTAGTGTCAATCGACTTCGGAGCCGGAGGTAAGGACCTCGAGCTGGTAGGACTTCGGAAAGAATTCCCAGGCTTTGTTGCAGTTGAAAATCTTGATTTGAAGGTACCCGCTGGACAATTTTTTGCACTGCTTGGTCCTTCAGGCTGCGGCAAGACAACTACCCTGAGAATGATTGCTGGTCTTGAGACTCCAACCAGTGGTCAAATTTTAATCGGTGGAAAAGACGTCATTGACCTAAAGCCCCATGAACGTCCGGTCAACACGGTCTTTCAAAACTACGCACTCTTTCCACACATGAGCGTGATTGAAAATGTTGCTTTTGGTCTCCGCCAGCGCAAAGTATCCGATCCACTCGTGAAAGCCCAAGCTGCACTGGACATGGTTGAACTAGGCCACATGGCTGAGCGCAGACCTTCCCAGCTTTCTGGAGGTCAGCAGCAGCGCGTGGCGCTTGCTCGTGCACTGGTAAATCGCCCGGCACTGCTGCTCTTAGATGAGCCACTCGGAGCCTTGGATCTCAAGCTGCGCCGACAGATGCAAATTGAGCTTAAGTACATCCAAATGGACATCGGTCTGACCTTTTTGCACGTCACGCACGACCAAGAGGAAGCCATGGACATGGCGGACATCGTGGCAGTTATGAACAAGGGCCAGATAGAGCAGATGGGTGCGCCTGAAAAACTCTATGATCGCCCCAAGACGGCGTTTGTTGCCAAGTTTCTAGGCCAGTCAAACATATTCGTAGGCGAGGTTGCAGAAACAAATTCTGAATCAGTTTCAATAAATTTTAAAGGCAACAAGATAACCGCGCCAACTGCCAGATCTGAAAAAACCACAGGCAAGATTGCCATCGGTGTTCGCCCTGAAAAGACACAATTCCACTCGAGCAAACCAGAGGCAAATTCGACAACCAATGTCCTTGGTCCAGGTGAGATTTCCGACATTCGCTTCACCGGTGTTTCAAATCAGTACCTGATTGAGATTCCAGAAATTGGTGACGTAATAGTGTTCGCGCAAAACGTTGGGAAGTCACCTGTGGTTGAACTTGGAGCACAAGTTTGGGTCAGCTGGCAGGTGGAGCACAGCTTTGGCTTGGCCGACCTACCCTCTGGCACGGAAGAAATCTGATGGCCTTTGTTGCGCTAGGTGGATCAGCGCCTGCCAAGCAACAGGCTCCAAAAAAGGCAGGACGAGTTGCCCTGCTCCTGCTGCTGCCTGGAATTGCATACCTTGGGCTATTTTTCTTAACCCCTCTTGTTTCGCTAATTGTTACATCTCTAAAGGTCCCGAGCGCTACGGGCGATATTGGTAGATATGACTTTGGCGTTGAATTCGGAAACTATCTGTACGCAATTGAGCAGTATCTTCCTCAGATAATTCGGTCCTTTAGCTTTGCTCTGGTAGCGACAATCATTGCGCTGCTAATTAGTTACCCAATTGCCTATTTCATAGCGGTGAAAGCTCGCAACAAGCCCCTTTTGAAGGGCCTTTTACTAACGTTGGTAATTGCACCATTCTTTATTTCAATGCTTCTTCGCACATTTGCATGGAAGCAAATCTTTTCTAACGATTCATGGATAGTAAATACGCTGAAGTCCTTCGGTATTTTTGGTGCTGACAGCTACATCATTGGCACTGACTTCGCCGTTATCTTCGGCTTGGTTTACAACTTCATCCCATTTATGACTTTGCCTATTTTTTCCAATTTGGATCGCTTAGACATTCGTTTACTTGAGGCAAGTGGTGATCTATACGCCAATCCATTTACCACTTTTAGGAAAATAACTTTCCCGCTGTCGCTACCGGGCGTTATTTCTGGCACATTACTCACGTTCATTCCCATTAGCGGAGACTATGTAGTTGCTAGTCGTGACTTTCTCGGTGGGCCTGATACGGCAATGATTGGAAACGTGGTGGAAGCGAACTTCCTGAGAATCCAGGATTACCCAACTGCGTCGGCACTCTCCGTAATGCTGATGGCAGCAATTGTGATTCTGGTCTCGGCATACGTGCGACGCAGCGGAACGGAAGATCTCCTATGAAGTTCTCATTGGGAAAGTACCTTTTGCCGACATACGTTTTTTTGACCTTCTTGTTTCTAGGTATTCCTATTGCCTACACATTTATTTTTTCATTTAACGACTCCATCAAATCCAACATTATTTGGCGCGGTTTTACCTGGGATAACTGGCTAGATGTATGCAGCCAACAGGAAGTTTGTGATGCATTTGCAAACTCTTTGATAATTGCAGTTTCAGCAACATTGATTGCCACAATCTTGGGAACGATGATTGCTATTGCACTTGTCCGCTACAAGTTCAAGTTTCGCTCAGCAACTAACCTTTTGCTCTTTTTACCTCTGGCAACCCCAGAAGTGGTAATGGGTGCAGGTCTTGCAGCACAGTTTCTTGACTTCGGCTGGCCTAAAGGAATGCTCACAGTAATAATCGCCCACACGATGTTTACCCTCAGCTTTGTGGTCGTTACTGTCAAGGCGCGAGTTGCCACTCTCGATCCAGCTTTGGAAGAAGCCGGTCGCGACCTCTATGCCAACCCGGCCCAGGTCTTTATGAAAATTACTTTCCCACTCTTGCTTCCTGGAATCTTGGCTGCTGCCATGTTGGCTTTCGCTTTGAGTTTTGACGATTTCATCATTACTCAGTTCAACTCCGGCTCCATCGACACTTTTCCGAAGTTTGTCTATACGGCTGCGGCTAGAGGAATTCCAGCTGAGGCGAATGTGATTGGCTCAATGGTATTCATCGTTGCCATTGCAATTGTCGTGACGGTTCAAGTTCGCTCTTCGATACGCCAGCGCAAACTAGCCAAAAAGTGAGTGAACCGCTTCTCTGAAGTGCTTATCGTGCCGTTTTAGATCACGCTCGGAAGTCTCAGGGCTCATTAGAGCCATGTTATGGAAAGGCGTCATCAAGACACCACGGTTTATGGCATGCAGCTGTAGGTATTGCTGAAGATCAAAGTCGTCATCATCGGAAGCCTCTCTACCGGTCAGCGGGGGAGTCGCGCGGAAACTGTACTCACCGCGGGCACCAATCCTCGACACCTGCCACGGAAGCTTGTATTCATCAATAACTGATTGAACATTTTTTTCCCACTTTTTGGCCAGTTCAATCATGTGGTCAAATGCTTTGGGTTTTAGCACTTTAGACAAAGTTGCTCTGACGGCAGCCATAGACAAAGCGTTGCCGGCCAAAGTTCCACCGACTCCACCAACATCAATGCTTTCTAGACGCATCGAAGAAAAGATTCGCAACGCTAGCTCCTCAGTCAAGCCGTAAGCGCCTACCGCAACCCCACCGCCGATTGTCTTTCCTAAAACAATCGCATCAGGCTGCAAATCCTCATTTGCTGTCATTCCACCTGGGCCAGCGGAGATTGTGTGGGTCTCGTCCAAAATCCAAATGACGCCATACTTCTTGCACAACTCCTGCATGCCCTGCAGGTAGCCGGGTTTCGGTAGGACAATTCCAATATTGGTTAGCGCAGGTTCCATGAGCATTGCCGCCACCTCACCGGTGGCGAAAGCCTTCTCGGCTGCCTTGAGATCATTGAACGGAATCACAACCGTGGTTTTATCCAAGGCAATTGGCATACCAACGTTGTCTCGGCGGGGGACAGTCTTGCCCTCATCGTCCATAACGGCAAATGTCTCATCCACGGTTCCGTGGTAGCAGTAATCATGGACCGCGATTTTTGGTCTTCCGGTGACGTGCCTGGAGTAGCGCAAGAGGTGACGATTGGCATCAGTTGCACTGAGCGTGAATTGCCACTTCGGCAAGCCAAAACGCTCCCTCAGGATCTCACCGTTTATTCGAGCATCTTCGGTTGGCAGCATGAAAGTAAAGCCTCGTGCGGACTGTTTATGCACCGCTCGGACTGTTGCATCAGGTGCGTGCCCACACATTGATCCGGTATCACCAAGGCAAAAGTCTGAGTACTCCATGCCGTCAAAATCTGTGAAGCGCGAACCTTTGGCCTTACTCACATACAGCGGAAATGGGCCGGGCCACTTACTCATCCAAATCATCGGAACGCCATCAACCAGTCCCGGCATTGCCCGCTCGTGGGCCTCACGAGATTTTGGGTGAGTGGAAATGTATCTATTTATCTCCAATCGCATTAAATCTTTGAGTTTTTCGCGATTTGAGTACGCGGAAGACATGAATCACCCTTGATCACTTATAAACCAACAAGAGCCCGTTTTTCGGGCTCTGCTTACACCCTAAATGATTTTTATAGCTTTGCCAAACCGGCAGCCAAAACATCCAGCGCGTCGTGAATCAATTCATCAGTAATTGCAAGGGGAGGTAGGAATCGCAAGACATTGTTATAGGTGCCTGCGTTTAGCACCAAAACTGCGTTTTGGTGGCAGTGCTTGAGCAAAGCTTCCGTCGCCGATGGATTTGGATTCTTGGTTCCAGGCTCCACCAATTCAATTGCCTGCATGGCGCCGCGACCACGAACGTCGCCAATTACTGGATAGTTATTCTTCATGGCATTTAGGCGACCCGAAATAATTTCTCCGATTTCCAGAGCGCGATTGAACCAATTGCCGCTTTCGTATTGCTCCATAACGGCGACTCCAGCTGCTACTGCAGTTGGGGAGCCACCGAAGGTTCCACCTAATCCGCCGGCATGCGCTGCGTCCATGATTTCGGCTCTTCCAACTACTCCTGAAAGTGGCAGACCACCAGCAATTCCTTTAGCAACGGTGATCAGATCAGGCTCAAAACCTTCTTCCCACTCACTTGCAAACCATTTGCCGGTTCGGGCCATGCCAGATTGAACCTCATCCGCCACGAGCACAATTCCATTAGCGCGGGTCCAATCCTGCAAAGTCTTCAAGAAACCAGGCGCGGGAACTATGAAGCCACCCTCACCCTGCACTGGTTCAATAAATAGTGCTGCAATCTGTCCT
>CAZTLT010000046.1:0-8163 GCA_964614615.1 uncultured Aquiluna sp.
ATTTACTCGGGTAGCAATCATTGCCAGCCCATTTGCGTCAAGCATGAAAAGGGTGTTGGCACCCAAAAAAGCAGTGTCTCGGATGACAGCTTGGACGCCTTGCTCGTCACTGGCCAGGCTCTCGCTGCTTTCTACCAGCTTGATTCGCTCTGGGCGGATGTTGATCATTTGATTTGTCCCTGTCAGAGTTGCTGCCGCATTAGCGTCAATAATGTTTGAGCTACCCAAGAAGCCAGCGACGAAAGCGGTAGCGGGCTTTTCATAAACCTCTTGCGGGGTGCCAATCTGCTCAATTTTTCCTGCATTGAATACGGCAATCCGATCACTCATTCGCATGGCCTCTGCTTGATCATGCGTGACAAAGATAAAAGTGATCTTTGATTCCCTCTGAATGTTTTTTAGCTCAACTTGCATTTCTTCTCGAAGTTGCTTGTCAAGAGCTCCGAGCGGCTCATCCAACAACAAAAGCTTGGGCCTAAGTACCAGTGCACGAGCAAGTGCAATTCTTTGTCGCTGACCACCGGAAAGTTGGTGTGGCAATCTATCGGCTAGATGACCCAGCTTGACTTGGTTAATTGCCTCGGTAGCTTTGGCTGCTCGTTCTTCTTTGGATAGTTTTTTTGCCCTAAGACCAAACTCAACGTTTTCCTGAATGCTCATGTGCGGGAACAGGGCGTAATCCTGAAACACAGTATTTACTTCGCGATCAAAGGGAGCCAGCTCAGTGACATCTTGACCATCCAGATGAATTTGGCCGGCAGATGCTGATTCAAAACCCGCAATCATTCTCAGTACTGTGGTTTTCCCAGAGCCTGATGGGCCAAGCATGGAGAAAAACTCTCCCTGTGGGATATCTAGATTTACCCCCGAAACCGCTTCAACGGCCCCGAAATTTTTACTGAGGCCCCGGATGGAAACGCCTGAGGAAAGAGGCTGAGTGCCATGCCCCACCAAGCCCTGGCCCGCTTGAAAATCTGCCATCAATTACACCCAATTATTTTCTGTCTGCGACATTGCAGGTCCTAAGCCTATCTTCGAAGCCGTCGAAGCCCCGCTGGCGAGGGGGTCGAAAATGTTTCGATTTGATTACTACTTTGGTCAGCCCAGGTAATGCCCAAAACTCAGAAATATCGCCCTAGCCGAAATAAGCGGGCCGGATTTCCAGTTATAGCCAAGATGGATATTTCAGGAAAGACGTTTTTGGTATGCGGAGCCTCGGGCGCCCTCGGAGCGGAAATCGTTCGGCAGCTTCGGGAAAAAGGTGCCAGCGTACTAGGCACGGCAAGCAATAATGAATCGGCGGGAAGGATTCCCGCTGGTGTAGAAGTTCGACTTTTACTGGACTATACAAAACCTGAGAGCATCAAAACCCTCACCGATTACCTGAGCGCATCTGCTGATCTTGATGGCATTGTCAATGCCAGCGGTGTTGTTGCATTTGGCGAGGCAGTTGATACGCCCCCAGAAATTGTTGGAAAGCTCTTTTCTATTAACGCCGTGGGTCCTATTCAGCTGCTTAGTGCATTAGCACCACTTCTAGCAAAGAAAGAATCTTCAGTCGTTGTAAATCTAACGGGTGTAGTTGCGGAGACTGCTCTTCCTTCATTGGCTTCATATTCAGCTTCAAAGTTTGCCATCAATGGTTTTCTGCAGGCTGTCGCAAGAGAGTGGCGACGAGCAGGGACAACAGTAATTTCAGCTCGACCAGGTCACACCGAAACTGGATTAGCCGACCGAGCTATTTTTGGAACTGCCCCAAAATTCCCGCAAGGAAAAACAGCAGCGGAAGTGGCAGCCAGGATTATTTCGGCTATTGAAACAGATGAAAAAGATCTTCCAGCCAGCTCATTTTGATTGAGCATTTTTTGAGCTTAAAGAACTTCTCACGCCTCTGCTACAACTGTCACACCCGAATCAATTAGTTCGTCAATAGCTTTCTCGACCGAACTTGGGCTAACGCCTGCGGTTAGTGAACTAATTACCCTAGTTTCTATGCCAGACCGAACAGCATCCAAAGCTGAAGCTCTGACGCAATAATCAGTAGCAATTCCAACTACATCAACAGCGGAAATGTAATTGTGATTCAGTAACTCCAGCAAGCTCTGATCACTTTCTGTCGTCCCTTCGAAAATTGAATAGCCGTTCGCACCTTGGCCTTTTTTAATGTGGACATCAATAAGTGATTCATCCAAATTAAGGTGGTACTTAGCGCCCTCGGTACCAGCTATGCAGTGCAGCGGCCAAGTCTTCACATAATCCGGCTGCGTGCCCGCAGGTGGAAAGTGACCGTCATTTGAGTCGTTGGGTGTGTGCCAGTCCCTCGAGGCAACTATCAGGTCATAGCGGTCTTTATGTTTTTGTAGGTAGTCGGTAATTTTCGCAGCGACTGCAGCTCCGCCCTCACAGGCCAGTGCGCCACCTTCGCAGAAGTCATTCTGAACATCAATCACAAGAAGGGCTCTGGCCATTATTGATTCACCAGACTTGCGCCACAGCCATACATGCCAAGAACCAGTTCATCCAACGCTTTCTGATGACTTAGGTCAACCGAGTCGCCTAAATTGAAGACGGTGAAAATCAGCTTTGAACCATCCTCTGGATAAAGAAATCCCGCCAGCGTATAGCCAGTTCTGATCCAGCCGGTTTTAGCAACAACTTTGCCTGCTGCGTCTTCGAATCGGTAAGCCAAAGAACCCGGAGTGCCTGAAACGGGCATTCCATCAAGAATTACTTTGAAGTTGCCGTAATTAGTGTCAACAAGTTTGAGAAGTTCATTTATTGTCACCGGTGAAACTTGGTTAAAGCGAGACAGCCCAGAACCATCCTCAACTTTAAGGCCAGCAAGGTTGATGCGTGTTCCCTCCAGTGCAATCTGATAGGCGCGAGTTAGCGAAGCAAAGCTTCCATCTTGACCAACTTCCAAGGAAACCAGTCGGGCAATAGCTTCAGCTAAGGTGTTGTCGCTGACGACCAACATGTAGTCAATCCAAGTGGAAAGTGGAGCCGAGCGAACGCTGGCAATTTCAATAGCATCTGCTGGCGCTACACCTTTTGAGATGGTTGCGGTTGAGCCTGCCGCTCCCAATGCTTGCTTAAAGTACTCGCCTGCTTTTGTCACCGGATCCTTAGATCTTGCCGAATCCTTTGAACCAGGCTTAGCGCGATCGCCATCGACCTGCAAGGCAGAGACGTATGACATGTATCCCTCGGTGAGACCACGCTGATCCCAGATGCTTTGGTACTCACCTTGGGGTCCACCGTAGAGAGAGCTATCTAAAACAATCTGACTAAAAGTTTGTCCTGGTGCGCTATTGGTGATTTGCCTAACTAGGTCGGCAAGTTTGGGGGCATTTCGATAAACCGAGGTTGCGCCTGGCGCTGTCCTTGACAAGGTGACATCGCCGGCACCCACCAAATACAAAATTGACGGATCTTTACTGTCCGCATAAACGCGCGTAGTCACTCGATAATTGGGTCCGAGAGTCTCAAGCGCTGCTGCCGCGGTCAGAAGCTTCATCACAGATGCTGGTCTGGCTGGAGTAGCACTTGCTCTTTCAAACAAGATAGAGCCTGTTGAGGAATCGATTACCTGTGCCTGCAAATTAAGAATTTCAGGACTTTGCTCAAGCTCCGCGACAGAGCACTGAATGGCCTCCGCAGATTCTGTTGGCATTGGTGTTGCGGACTCGACTAACGAATCACCTTCAAGTGTCGCCTGCTCTGAGCCACTTGCTTGGGAATTGGAATTTGCTCCCCCCAGCGGGCCGAGGAAAAGACCGAGCAGTACAAGGAGGCCAACCACCAGGCCGCTGGCAACACCGGCAAGAATTGGTCTCAGTTCTGCGTTAGATTTCACTCATGAAGCATAAACTCTCGATTTCAATTCTGGCGCTGGCATTAGCAATTTCACAGCCAGCGAACGCCCATGATGAATTGGTGAGCCAATCCCCAACTGAGGGGCAACAAGTCTCGGCGGGAGTAGTCGAGGTAAGACTCGAATTTAGTGAAGCTCCGGTGGCTCTGGAAGATGGCTCCGGGAATGAAATCGTAGTGACCGGACCCAACGGCGCAGTCAAGTACGCGGGTTGCTTACCAATCGAGGGAAACTTCGGTGTGCTGAGCGCTGATTTGGACCAGGTCGGAAGCCATAAGGTTACCTGGCGCGTGGTCTCTTCAGATGGTCATCCAATAAGCGGAGAGTTTACTTTCGAAGTTGAAAACAGCGCAGGATATGTTTCTGATCCATCATTTGCTTATCCAGATTGTGGTGGGGGATTAATTTCTCCAAATGAACAACCAGCAAACCTTTACTGGCTGCTTTGGTTATCGCTTGGAGTTGTTGCCGCCGCTATCTTCTTCTTTCTTAGACCCAAGAAAAAGATTTAGGTAAGCAAGGGCTGTTAGCACTATTCCACCGGCTACTGTCTCGAATCCAATTGCTAGTCGACCGCCGGCAGGTGCAGCCAGCAGCGAGTAAAGAACGTCGAGTGCTGTTGAATTCATAAGACCGGCGACCATGGAGATGAGTGCCACTCGGCCAATCCACCACTTTGTTCCCGTTAGCTTGCCGGAAGACCAAGTGATCAAAAGATTGAGAGAAAGTCCGATAACAAGCCCACCAGCTGCCAGCTCAAGAGATGGGTGATAGAAAAAGCTAATCGCTCCAACTACAACAGCGCTAATTAGCCAAAATAGAACAGTCACCAAATTCTCCTTATGATTTCGCTAGACGAGCTTGCAGAATTCGTTGAGCGGCTCAACCTGACCTGCCACCACAATTTGGTTGCCTTCATTTAGAACTGTTTCTGGGAAAGCTGGAACATATTTACCGTCTCCCTTTGTCACAGCAACCACGGTTACGCCGTAGGTGGATCTAATCTTTAGATCTGCAAGGGTTTGACCATCAAAGCTCGGTGGAACTTCAGTCTTCACCATGACGAAGTCACTATCAATTGAGACATAGTCGAGGGTTTCGCCTGAAACCATGTGTGCAACTCTCTTGCCCATCTCTGCCTCAGGGAAAATGACGTGGTGGCAGCCCAGCTGCTTGAGGATAACTCCGTGTGAGCTGGAGTTGGCTTTAGCCCAAACCTTCGGCACGCCAAGCTGTAACAACAAGGATGCCGTCAATATGCTCGACTCGATGTCAGCACCAATTGCCACAACTGCAGAGTCGAAATCAGCCGCTCCGAGCTCTCGAAGTGTGGCTTCATCTGTTGTATCGGCAACCACTGCGTGAGTTAGCTGGGTTGACATCTGCTGAACTATTTTTTCGTCAGTATCAATGCCAAGAACCTCATGGCCAGTGCGCACGAGCTCAAGGGCCAACGCTGTTCCAAACCTGCCAAGGCCAATCACCATGATGTTGCTGTGCAGGATTCTCTTTTTTGCTGATTCTTTAGCCAATTAAGGGCCTTTCTTTTGGTAATTCGTAATGCCGTCGAACTTTTCGCAAGGCTAGCGACGTTGCCACAACAATTGGTCCTAGTCTTCCAAAGAGCATAAGTAAGGAAAGCAAAAACTTTGCGTGGGGAGGAAGTTCAGCCGTTATACCTGTAGTTAAGCCTACGGTTCCTACCGCTGAAAACACTTCAAAAAGTATTTGATCAAGACTAAATGATGTTGTCAGGCGCAAAAGCATAACCGCACCAACAATGACCGTGGATGTGAGGGCAACAATAGCTAGTGCCTGGCGTTGCATAGAACGTGGTAATCGCCGATTACCAATGTTTACGGCAGTCTCTCCGCGAATTTCTGTGTAAACGACAAATAGCAGAACAACGAATGTTCCGACTTTAATTCCACCAGCAGTTGAAGCGCTTGCACCACCAATAAACATGAGAACGTTCATGCCGAGCCAAGTAGCCGGATTCATTTCAGATATATCTAGAGAATTGAATCCAGCTGTCCTAGGCATTACAGATGCAAAAATTGAATCCCAGATTTTGTTTGGAAAGTTAAGAGACCCGAGAGTTCGAGGGTTGTTCCACTCTAAAACACCAATGTAAATTGCTCCCAAAATCATCAAAATAAGGCTTGCCCACAAAACTATTCTGGAATTTAGGGTCCACTGAATTGGTAACGAGCTTGCAGTACCTGGGTTCCGCATCTTTCTAATTTTGTCTCTAATTCGATCGGCAATTTCAGACAATACTGGGAAGCCTAGGCTCGCCAAATAGACAGTTGCAAAAATTGGAACAATTACCCATGGATCCTGAGCAAACCTCATCATGCTGTCGCTATACAAAGCGAATCCTGCATTGTTGAAACTAGCTATAGCATGAAAAAGTCCATGCCCAAGAGCCTTGTTAAAGTTGTAGCCATATTCGGTGATGAATCGGTAAAACAAAATACAGAAAAGAACAATCTGAAAACCCAACATAAATAGAGCAATCCGCTTTAGGAGTGTCCGAACATCAGGAGCGGATCCAGTTGAATACTCATTGGTGGCGGTCAATTTACCCTTTAGTGACAAGCGTCCTTCAATTAGAAATACAACGAGCGCACCAAAACCGACAATTCCGAAGGCACCTATTTGCATCAAGACAGCAATCACTACATGTCCAAATAGTGTCCAAGTGGTTTCTGTATCGACGGTAGCCAAACCAGTCACTGTGACTGCAGAGACGGAAGTAAAAAGGGCATCTAAGTAACTTATTGATGTTTCACTTTTGCTAGCCCAAGGGGTAGATAGCAAGGCCGAACCAAGCAAGATAACTATTGTGAACGCTATAGCAATAAGCCTGGTCGGGTGAATTTTGCGAGTGCTTAGATCTATGCCCACTGCTCTAACTATACGCCGAGGCCTTAGAAAATGACACTAGCTCTGCTGGTCCTATAGCCTTGCCTTATGGAACGGGTGTTCATTTTCGATGGCGACTGTGCATTTTGCAGTTCAGCGGCTCGGGTTATGCGAAAGATGACCCGGGAGTTGACGCCTATCCGGCCTTATCAGAAGCTCGATTTACCCTCACTCGGGCTCAGTGCCGAGTTGACATCTAAAGCTGTTTACTACGTGCGAGACGGAAAATACCTAGTGGCTGCTCAGGCAATCGCTCAGCTCCTAATTGATTCGAAAACAATCTTTTCGATCTTCGGATTTATTTTGAAGGCACCAGTAGTGAAATCTCTGGCAAAAACTGTCTACTACTGGATTGCCAAGAATCGTCATCGACTGCCCGGTGGTAAGCCGGAATGCAAAATGGACTAGGAAACAGCCTTCTTAACTAGCTTGGTTATTTTCTTCGCTACCTCGTCGTTTAGTTCAAGAATTGCAAAAGATGTTGCCCAAAAGAGGCCGTCGTCTAGCTTTGCTGCTTGCTGAAATCCAAGTGTTGAGTAGCGGCTATCAAACTTGCTACCGGCTTGAAAGAAGCAAACAACTCTGTCGTTCACATAGTAAGCCGGCATCCCGTACCAAGTTCGAGTAGTGATTTTTTCAGAAATCCCCATTACTAACTTGTGGATACCCTTAGCCAGCTTCTGTTCAGATTTACTCATTTCGGCTATTTTCAGCTGAACCTGGTCTTCTCCGGAAAGTTTCTTGAACTCACGAGCTTCTCTAGCTCGCTCCTTCATTGCGTTGCGCTCTGCCTCACTGAATGCAGATTTAGATCCTGCCATTTTTCCTCCAGGGGAAAAACCTACCAGTGCTTAGGAGCAGAACCTTGGAAAAAGTCGAGTCAGCTCCGAAACATACTTGACCGGATTATCTACCGCTTCGACTTTTACCTGATCGCCGCGAGCGAGAGCGTTGGTACTGCTTGCTAAGCGTTCAAGCCAGTTGTGTTCTCTACCAGAGGTTGACCACGAATACTTTCCAGGCACATAGTTGCTGGCCAGATTGCTCCACTCTTGGGATACCTTCTCGAGTTCAGTGATGGCCCTAGCTCTGTCGCTATTCAGAGACTCAAGTGCGTAGCGTGTTTCCTCTGCTAAAGAACGAGCCTGTGTGCAATCGGTATCCGACATGCCAACTTGAATTTCACCCCCAGTTATTGCTCGAAAACCAACCACCAAAGCAACAAAAGTCACAAGAAGAGTGTTTGCCAAATACCAAAGTCTGCGCCGCTTATTTTCCTCACGAGCGCGCACCTGTCCGCACACGGGGCACTTAGCGATTTCAGGGTGAAACGTCACCCCACAACGAGAACAGGCAGACAT
>CAZTLT010000047.1:0-3379 GCA_964614615.1 uncultured Aquiluna sp.
TCCACCATTTCATAGGTTTCAATTTCGTCGCCTACCTGGACATCATTGAAGTCTCCTAGGCCAATTCCACACTCGTAATCGGTCTTTACTTCACTGACATCGTCCTTGAATCTTCTTAGTGACTCGACCTTTAGACCCTCTTTGACTACAGCGCCATCTCGAATAACTCGAGCAAGTGCGTTTCGCTTAATTACGCCGCTTCGAACATAAGAACCAGAGATTGTGCCGAATTTGGATGAGCGGAAGATTTCTCGAATTTCCGCAGAACCCATTTGCTTCTCTTCAAACTCTGGCTTGAGCATGCCCTTGAGGGACTTTTCAATGTCCTCCAGAGCGTTGTAAATGACGCTGTAGTAGCGAATGTCAACGCCTTCGCGATCTGCCCGCTCTCTTGCTTTGTTATCAGGTCGAACGTTGAATCCAATGATGACCGCAGCATCCACCGTTGCAAGGTTGACGTCAGACTCGGTAATCGCTCCGACACCACGATGAATGATGCGTAGCTGAACGCTGGCATCAACATCAATCTTTAGTAACGCATCCTCTAGCGCTTCAACAGCACCTGAAACGTCACCCTTAATAATTAGGTTTAGGGACTCAACCTTGCCCTCTTCGAGAGCCTTGGTGAAGTCTTCCAGCGACATCTTCTTGCGAGTTCTAGCGAGTAGAGCATTTCGATCCGCTGCCTCACGCTTCTCAGCAATTTGCCGTGCCTGGCGTTCATCCTCAGCGACTACGAACTTATCGCCAGCTCGAGGAACGGACTGTAATCCCAAAACCTGAACCGGTCTGGAGGGGCCTGCCTCTGAAACAGGTGTACCGTTCTCATCAAACATCGCTCGAACACGACCGTGCGAAGAACCTGCGACAATCGCATCTCCCACTCGAAGAGTTCCAGATTGAATCAGCACCGTAGCAACCGCGCCACGACCCTTATCTAGGTTTGCCTCAATGGCAACTCCGCGCGCAGCTCGATCTGGATTCGCTCTTAGGTCAAGCGCAGCATCTGCTGTCAACAGCACTGCATCTACCAGCTTGTCAAGACCTACGCCCTTCAGCGCTGAGACGTCGACAAACATCACATCGCCACCATATTCTTCAGCCACCAAACCAAACTCAGTTAGTTGCTGGCGAATCTTGGCTGGGTTTGCCCCCTCTTTGTCCACCTTGTTGACCGCTACCACGATTGGAACTTGTGCGGCTTGAGCGTGGTTTAGGGCCTCGATGGTCTGAGGCATGACGCCATCATCAGCTGCCACCACCAGAATTGCAATGTCCGTAACCTGTGTACCACGAGCACGCATTGCGGTGAAAGCTTCGTGACCTGGGGTATCGATGAATGTGACAGCGCGATCCACGCCTTCATGCTGGGCGTGTACCTGGTAGGCACCAATGTGCTGTGTAATTCCACCCGCTTCACCCGCAACCACGTTTGAGTTTCTGATCGAATCCAGCAGCTTTGTCTTTCCGTGATCAACGTGACCCATCACCGTGACAACTGGTGGTCTGGGCTGCAGTAGTTCCTCGTCTTCGTCCTCAAGCTCAGTAGAGATGTTTAATCCAAAGCCTTCGAATAGCTCTCGCTCTTCGTCTTCTGGCGAGACAACCTCGACCTTGTAACCCAGTTCTTCACCAAGAATCTGGAAGGTATCTTCATCCAGCGATGCCGTAGCGGTTGCCATCTGGCCTAAATGGAACAAAACCGTAATTAGCTGTCCAGAATTTGCACCAATCTTGTCTGCGAAATCTTGAATGGATGCACCGCGACGAAGACGAATAACCGTTGTTCCGTCTCCGCGTGGAACAACTGCACCACCTAATGATGGTGCCTCTCTTAATTCAAACTCTTCCTTCTTTACGCGCTTGGATTTGCGAGACTTACTCTTTGATCCGCCCTTACCAAACGCACCGGCTGTTCCCGCTCCTCGACCACCGCGACCACCGGGTCCCGGTCTTGACGGAGGGAAAGCGCCTTTTCCAGCTGGTGGAAAAATCGACGGTCCGCCCGCACCCGTTCTTTGCGGAGGTCTTGGTCCTCGAGGTGCTCCGGTTTGTGGTCGTCCTCCAGCGCGATCAGGTCGTTGACCCTGTGGTCTTGGTCGAGACATACCCTGCGCAGATGAAAATGGATTGTTGCCCGGTCTTGCCATCGGTCGAGGAATTCCCATGCCTTGAGCAGAGGCAAATGGATTATTGCCAGGTCTTGGAATTCCAGTTAGTGGATTTTGTGTTGCAGCGGGAGCTGCCACAGGCTTCTCAACCTTGGGTTCAGGTTTGGCGGCCTCAGCCGGAGTCTCCACTTCAACCGTTTCTTTGGTTTTTGCCTTGGTTGTCTTGGCAGGAGTTTTTTTAGGTGCAGGTTTTTCAGCATTTGGAAAGGCAGCTCGCAACTTGGCAGCGACTGGTGGAGCAATGGTGGAAGATCCACCTTTTACATACTCACCGAGTTCTTCCAGCTTGGCGAGCGCGACCTTAGTGTCGATACCAAGCTCTTTGGCTATGTCATATACGCGTGGAAGCGCCAATTACTTTCTCCTGTCCGGGGCCGACCCCAAACAGGGCAGGCCTTACTGCTGAGCGGAACTCATTTCGAGCTACTCATTTGTTGTTTCTCATGTCTTCTGCCTGCATTCGTTTTCCGCATAGCGGTGAAAGGCAAGTCTAGGACCTTGCGGCCGAAAAGGCTATTCCTCCAAGGAGCTATCTGGCTGAATGTCTATCTTGGCACCGGTGAGTTTGGCGGCCAGTCGGGCGTTTTGACCCTCTTTGCCAATTGCCAGTGATAGCTGGAAGTCAGGCACTAGAACTCGGACAGCTCGCTGTGCTGGGTCAATCACAAAGGAAGAGGAGACCTTGGCAGGCGAAAGGGCGTGAGCGACGTATTCGGCCAAGTTCTCTGAGAAATCAACAACATCTATCTTCTCTTCGTTAAGCTCTGCACTCACTGCTCGAACTCTTTGACCGAGCTCACCGATACAAGCTCCTTTGGCATTGATAGAAGGATCCTTCGAACGAACGGAAATTTTGGTCCTGTGACCAGCTTCCCGCGCAACAGATGCGATTTCGACCAAGCCAGACGCTACCTCAGGAACTTCCAGTGCAAATAACTTGCGAATCAAATTCGGATGCGTTCTTGAAACGGTAATCATTGGGCCACGCAATCCACGTTGCACTTGCGTAATGTAAATCCGAAGGCGTCGACCATGCGAATAATCCTCCCCCGGTACTTGCTCCTCAGGTGGCATTAGGGCTTCAATCGAGCCTAGGTTTACGTAAACCATGTACGGTTTTGAACCTTGCTGAATCTGACCAGAAACTATGTCGCCCTCTTTGCCCTTGAATTCTCCTAGCAATCCCTCGTCGGAAAGTTCACGCATGC
>CAZTLT010000047.1:3389-7976 GCA_964614615.1 uncultured Aquiluna sp.
GTTACTTCCTTTTCGCCAACCTTTTCACCATTTTCATCAAGAACTGGAGCGTAGATACTGACATGACCGGTTTTGCGATCTAGTTCTGCGCGAGGACCTTTGGTTTGATCGGAAATGTGCTTGTAGTAAGCAGCAAGAATTGCCTGCTCAATGATTACAACGAGCTCATCGAAAGGGATTTCTTTTTCGCGCTCGAGCAGTCGAAGGACACTTAGATCGATATCCATCACTGCCTCTATTTCATTATTTGCGCGTTATTTCCGCTAGAGCAGATTCTAGCTTCAGATTCCTTCGCTCGCCGCTAGCTCTTTCCCATAGCTCAACCTCGCCCTGCTCAATGCCCCTGCCGCAGACAATCACCCAAGGCATTCCAAGCAGTTCGGCATCAGCAAACTTCACTCCAGGCGAAGCCTTCCGGTCATCCAAAATTACGTCTAGCCCCAGAGCCTCGGCTTCCGCCGCTAGCTTCTCTGCCGCTTCAAAGATGCTGTCTTCCTTGCCGGCTGCCACGATGTGCAGCTGGGCGGGAGCAACCGCCTCAGGCCAGATTAATCCCTTTTCATCGTGGGATTGTTCTGCGATAACAGCGACCAGCCTTGTCACACCGATGCCATAACTTCCCATGGTCACCGTGACCAGCTTGCCGTTTTCATCCAAAACCTTGAGATCCAGAGCCTCCGCATACTTTCTTCCAAGCTGAAACACGTGACCAATTTCAATACCTCGAGCAAGTTCCAAGGGGCCTGAACCATCTGGTGCTGGATCGCCTGCTTTGATTTCGGCAATGTCAGCAATGCCATCGGCAGCAAAATCTCTGCCATAGGTTAGGTGCCAAATATGTTTTTCGCTTTCGTTGGCCCCAGTAATCCAGGCTGTTCCCTTAGCAATTCTTGGATCAACAAAATAAGGAATCTTGCTCTCGGCTTTTTCTCCTAGAAACTGTTTACCCGCTTTGGTGGGTCCGATGTAGCCCTTGACAAGCTGCGGATACTTAGAAAAATCACTTTCGGTTGCTTGCTCAACTTCCTCGGGAGCAAACCAGGCTTCTGCACGTTTGCCGTCAACTTCCCTATCGCCAGGGATGCCCACTACTACCAGCCTTCGTTTACCCTCTGGAGAGGTTAGGGCGAGGACGACATTCTTGAGTGTGTCGGATGCGCTCCAGGCAGCGACGCTGCGCGGGTGGTTGGCATTTGAATAATCAACCAGCGTCTGAATGGTTGGGGTGTTGGGTGATGAATGCACCTGTGCAGCGGGGTTATTGGAACCATCCACATCCGCAGCGGGAGCAAACTTAACAGCTTCAACATTCGCTGCAAAACCATTAGGTGATCGCACGAAAGTGTCCTCACCGATTTCTGCTGGACAAAGGAATTCCTCGGACTTAGAGCCGCCCATAGCGCCAGCATCGGCTTTGACTATGACGTAGTCGAGGCCGAGCCGCTTAAAGATGCGCTCATAGGCATCCCGCTGCGCTTGGTAGCTTTTGGACAGCCCCTCGTCATCGACATCAAAACTGTAGGCATCCTTCATGACAAATTCTCGGCCGCGCAATAGTCCAGCGCGAGGCCTTGCCTCATCGCGATACTTAATCTGAATTTGATAAATGGAGAGCGGAAGATCTTTATAAGAGGTGTACAGGTCTTTCACCAGCAGGGTAAAGACTTCCTCGTGGGTTGGCGCCAGTAGGTAGTCAGCTTCTTTTCGATCTTTGAGCCTAAAAATATTGTCGCCGTATTCATCCCAGCGGCCCGTGGCTTCATAGGGTTCTTTTGGCAAAAGAGCAGGGAAGTGAACTTCTTGCGAGCCGGCGGCCGCCATTTCTTCTCGAACAATTTGCTCGATTCGATTTTTGACCATCAGGCCAAGTGGCAACCAGGCAAAAATCCCAGGTCCGTTTCTACGAATGTAGCCAGCTCGAACCAACAACTTGTGACTGTCGACCTCTGCGTCGGCAGGATCCTCGCGCAAGGTTCTCAGGAAAAGATTGCTCAGTCGTATTGGCATGAGCACAATGTTAGCTAGTTACCGACAGTTACCTGTGCTGTACCGACCTCAGAAGGCGGCATTTCCGCTGCAATTCGGTTAGCTTCCTCGATCAGGGTCTTCACGATTTCACTCTCGGGGACGGTTTTAATGACCTCGCCCTTCACGAATATTTGACCTTTGCCATTACCCGAGGCGACTCCCAGGTCCGCTTCCCGAGCTTCACCTGGGCCGTTGACAACACAGCCCATTACGGCCACTCGAATTGGGACTGTCAGGTGCTGCAAGCCCTCGGTCACTTGGTTGGCGAGAGTGTAAACGTCAACCTGTGCTCTGCCACAACTTGGGCAGGAAACAATTTCCAACTTTCGAGGCCGAAGGTTCAAGCTTTCTAAAATTTGAGATCCGACCTTAACTTCTTCTACTGGAGGCGCGGAGAGCGAGACCCGGATTGTGTCGCCAATGCCCTTGCTCAGCAGAGCTCCAAAGGCAACCGAGGACTTAATGGTTCCCTGGAATGCCGGACCGGCCTCAGTGACTCCGAGGTGAAGCGGCCAATCGCCGCGCTCTGACAGCATCTCGTAAGCACGCACCATCACAACCGGATCATTGTGCTTGACGGAAATCTTGAAATCGTGAAAATCATGCTCTTCAAATAGCGAAGCTTCCCAAACGGCTGACTCAACTAGCGCCTCGGCCGTTGCCTTGCCGTATTTTTCCAGCAGGCGGGGATCGAGCGACCCAGCATTGACACCGATGCGCAGAGATATACCTGCGTCCTTAGCAGCCTTTGCAATGTCTTTAACCTGGTCATCGAATTTCTTTATGTTGCCCGGGTTCACACGCACCGCACCGCAACCTGCCTCGATTGCCTGGAAGACATATCTCGGCTGAAAGTGGATGTCTGCAATTACCGGAATCTGGCTGCGCTTGGCAATTATTCTCAAAACATCTGCATCATCTTGCGATGGAACTGCCACACGAACAATATCGCAACCACTTGCCGTAAGCTCCGCAATCTGTTGCAGGGTGGCATTGATATCGGTTGTAGGCGTGGTGGTCATCGACTGAACAGAAATCGGAGCATCGCCGCCAACTGGAACTTTTCCAACCATGATTTGCCGAGTCTTGCGTCGAGGAGCAAGCGTTGGCGGTGGTGACTTTGGTAGGCCGAGGTTTACTGCGGGCACAAAATTCCCTTCATTACTGCTACCGATTTAACCACCTGCTAGCGCGAAATCTTCCTAGCCAAGGGTTATCGGATTCACCAAATCAGCCAAAATCAGCAAAAGTCCCGTGAAAATCAGAACCAGCCAGACAAAGTAGGCCAACGGTAAAGTCTTCGCAGTATCGATTGGGCCAGGATCAACCCCTCTTACTGCCCTCACAAATCTACGCTTAGCACCTTCGTATATGGCACCAACCACGTGGCCACCATCCAGCGGCAGCAGTGGAACCAGGTTGAATACGAAGAGAACTAAATTCAAAGATCCCAACAACAGCAGCAAAGATGCCAGCTTGGCATCTACTCCGATGTCTGCCGCAGTCAACTCACCAGCCAATTGACCTACTCCAACAATTGACACAGCACCATTTGGATCACGCTCTGCGAGTCCAAGTGTGCTTAGCGTGACCTGGTAAACCTGCTGCGGTAATTCAACAATAAAGCCAGCCATCGAAACCATCGAAGCTCCTGCAAAACTCAGTGATTGATCTATTGGCAGGGGCTGCGTAACGCCTTGTAAGCGAATTCCTAAAACCGGTGTCAGTTGAGTAATCGGAATGCCTTGCTGGTCTAGTTGCAGATTGCCCAACGAGTCATAGACTGCGCGCTCCATAAAAAGCGGTTCGATTGTGAGTTGTCGATTTGTGCCATCTCGCAAAACTGTCAGCTCACTTATTTTTCGACCATCGAGCAATTTGGTAACTTCGGTCCAATTTGAAACGTTCTGTCCATTAACCGCAGTGACCTGATCGCCTGACTTCAACCCCGCCGCACTGGCTGGCGTGGCGGGAGCTCCGTCCTCGCAGTTACCGCTCGCATCCTGTTCTAAGCACTGGTAGACCTCATCTACGGTGAGTGAGTTCTGTAGGGTTCCAATGCCAGACATGGAAATCAAAATGAGCAATACCCCCAACAGAAGGTTCATGACTGGACCACCCAGCATGATTGCCATTTTTTTGGGTGCACTCAGCTGATAAAACTTACGGCTTTCTTCCGTCTCTACCTGTGACTCAATCTCTTTTCGAGCGTCGTTTATCCAGTTGGCGAAAAATCCCTTGTACTGCTTTTGAGCACGCGGATACATTCCTGCCATGAGAATGTAGCCGCCGAGCGGAAAAGCCTTAACGCCAAATTCGGTTTCACCTCGCATTCTCGAGAAAAGAGTGGGTCCAAAACCAACCATGAATTGACGCACTTGAACACCAAATCGCCTAGCCGGCAAGTAGTGACCCAATTCGTGCAAACCGACCGAGAGGGCGATGCCGACTAGGAAAATCAAGATTCCTAGGATGTATAAAAATGCGTCCAGCACCCCTCTAGGCTACCCGCCTTAGCCTGCAAGCTTGCTAGGAGTTAGGCATGGCTGTATCTAAAGC
>CAZTLT010000048.1:0-7965 GCA_964614615.1 uncultured Aquiluna sp.
CCGCACAGCGTTTATCAGCAGGCCAAGCTAGGAAAAAAGATTCCACTGTCTGAGGCAGTGCCTGGTGACCTGGTTATCTTCAATGACTTCAGCCACAACGGAATCTATGCCGGCGGCGGAAACTTCTACCACGCACCTCAGAAGGGTGACCGAGTCAAGTTGGCTCCAATCTTCACCGAGCGCTATCACATCATCCGGGTAGCGGACGTAGCCAACTACTAAACCTTCAGTTTCCTTCTGCGTTTCTGCCAACTTTTGGCCGATTCTGCTTTTACTCTTTCCTCAAGTTTTTGATTGGAGCAGGGGAGGTCGAGATGCCACTAGACATGCAATCCAGGCATGGCAACTGGATCCATCTTCACCAACACCCCTGCATACCCATGCCGGAAAATTCAACGCGTCGCGCTTTTGCGGCGCGTTTTTCATTTTCCGCAAAGACCGAATGCCCACAAGCCGTGTGGGCGAGTTCGATAGGAGCATCATGCGCACACTAGTCCTCAATGCCGGATATGAACCCCTAGCGGTGGTCTCATTCAAACGAGCGTTAATCCTGGTTTTGAATGAGAAGGCAACCGTCCTTGCCGGAATCTCCGGGGCGGTGGTCCGCAGTGCCAGTGCCGAATACGATATGCCATCGGTCATCTTGCTTTCTCGCTACGTCAGAATTCCTAATGCCAGAAGAGTGCCGGTCTCAAGAAGAGGCGTGCTCAGAAGAGACGGTCATAAGTGCGCTTATTGCGCGCGCGGTGCAAACACAATCGATCACGTCGTTCCAAAGTCTCGCGGTGGCAAGGACACCTGGGAGAACTTGGTGGCATGCTGCCTCAGCTGCAACAACGAAAAAGGTGACCGCACCCCGCAAGAGATGGGCTGGCAACTGCGGGTAATCCCGAAGATGCCAACCGGTCTGGTTTGGAGTGTTCGTGGAGCGGAAAAGCCACTTCCGCAGTGGACCGAATTCCTAGCTATGCAAAGACAAGCGGCTTAGCGCTAATTGCCAACTAGGCACTCTAAGTAAATTTTGTTTCCACCCAGGGCCCAACCAACCACTCCTGTTTTGAGTCCATGTTGATCTTCGAAGCTGCAAGCATCACCAACTGAAACACCAATCGATGAACCCGCAGGACCTACCGGTCCTGGTGGACCGGCTGGTCCGGTTGCGCCAATTGGTCCACATTCACCAACTGGTCCAGTTGCACCGGTTGCACCGGTTGTTCCTTGTGGTCCAGTTGCTCCGGTTGCTCCGGTTGCACCGGTTGTTCCTTGTGGTCCCGTAGCGCCTTGAGCTCCTGTATCACCGGTTATTCCTGTTGGCCCTTGTGGACCCACGGGTCCAATGACGCCTTCTTTTCCAGTTGTTCCCGTTGCGCCCTCTGGTCCGACTGCTCCTGTTTCACCCTGTTCGCCAGGGGTGCAGACTCCTGCAGGCCCTGCGATTCCCTGCTCGCCTTGCTCACCTTGGATTGTGGTGACAGAGTTTTCAGCCTCAGCGCCAGCGTTGGCGAGAACAGTGGTGAGCGACCAAAGAGCAATGATTAGGGCAAGAATGGCCAAGATCGTGGAGAGTAGGTTTCTCCAGGATGAGGCAGTTTTCTGATCAGAATCGGACAATTAGTTCCCTCTTCTCTCGGTATTGGTATGTGAAGCCGATAGGGTTGCGCTGTTGATACCTTCGCGGTGTGCTGGACTATGCCTTTGATATTTCTCCCGGCTCATTGCTAAAAGCTATTGATGCAACTTGGCAGTTAGTTCTTGAAAATCTCAAGATTTACTCAAACTGCAGACGGGGACCAGCCGTGACATTCGAGGACATGCCTAACGCCCTGCTGATTGAAGACGACTCCGATGACCGACTGAAGATTCGGCTCCAGCTGGAGCTGATGGGATTTGTGGTTTACGACGCACCCACCAAACAGGAAGCCGAAGAGCTGTTCACTCAGCGCGACTACAGCATCGTTCTGATTCACCTTGGCCACTCACAGCTTGAGAGCATGCAGATCTGTAGATCCATTCGAGCTGAGTCAACCGTTCCCATCATCATGCTTACCCAGCGCGATGAGGTAATCGATGAGGAAATGGTGCTAGCGGCTGGCGCAGATGATTACGTCACTAAGCCCATCGTTGAGCGCATCTTGACCTCGAGAGTTACTCAACAGCTCAAGCGGGGGCAAACCCAGCGGGCACCCAGGGCCAACATTCTTTCTTGGGGCCCACTCGAAATGGACCTAAGTCAACACAGCTTCACCATCTCGGGCAAAGAGGTGATGCTCACCAACTCGGAGTATCAATTCCTGCAACTGCTAATGGCCAATCCCAATCGCATATTTTCGCGCGAGCAGATTTTGCAGACCATCGGTTCCTTCAGAGGGGTCAACTCTGACCACTTGGTCGATTCCCATGCATCTAGAATCCGCAAGAAAATCCGCGACGCCGGCGGACCGGAGGTAATAGCGGTGGTGAGAAGTGTCGGGTTTAGACTGGCCGCCCAGCCAGTTAGCACCTAGTCAATATCTTTAGTGGCCCCGAGAAGAATCGAACTTCCGCACACGGTTTAGGAAACCGCTGCTCTATCCACTGAGCTACGAGGCCTAGCGCTAATACTTTACGCCAGCTCAATCAACCAGTTGCCTCTGCGCGGGCAAGGCTACCAAGGCTTTGGCCGCATCACTTTTAGGCTTTGGGCGTGGATGAATCGAAATACGAAAGCTGGCAGCGACAGCTGGCTGATATCGGTGGCACCAATCCACTGCTTCAGTTTGAGATATCAACCCTTGGCCACATCGACCTTTTCCGCGCTCATCCATCAGGGCTTGCTCAGCTGAGCACTTCAAAGAGCGCCAATCTCTCCAGCCTGGTGAGGGAAGAGACCGCTCTTGCCAGAGCACTCGGGGCCACCAAGAAGATCAAGCGCAAGGCAGATCGAATCGAAGACAACTTCGGAATCCCAGCCGCCTACGTCGCAGCTGGCCTACTGCGCTATCAAGATCGCGGCTTACCGATTCTGCTTTGGCGAACCCACATCCTTCGCCATGGCACCGACTTTGAGCTGAGGCTGGCCAATCTTCCGGAGATTAATCCCGCAGTGGCTGAGATTGTAAAAAAGTATCGAGCTGATTTCAGGGAGAGCGATCTGCTGGCAATTTGTGCTGGTCAATCTGACTTGCTGCCAGTTGGTGTGATGTCGTTATTGGCAGAGTACCTGGGGGAGTCCGGAAGCGAACTAGAAGAACTTTTGGTGCTTGGAAACTTTGTGCCAGACCTGGTTCGGTTGCAGCTGCAACCAATTGACCTAGCGGCCGGAATAGCAGGTTACTTATTGCAGCAAAGACCGGTTAGCGTTCAGCCATCCGTCACACCACTAACGCTGGTTCAAAACGCTGACTCTTCGCAGATGGCGGTTTTGGAAAAGGCGGGCAGCGGCAAGTCCTTTGCTGTGCAGACGCTACCCGGCTGCGGCTATCTGCAGACAGTTGTTAACCTGCTGGCCAACCTTGCGCTCGATGGCAAGAGAACCCTGGTGGTTGCTCCTAGAAAACAAACTCTCGATGAGCTCTCTGAGCGGCTTAGCCAGGCTGGCCTGGCTGGTCTAACGATCCGCGAGAGTGATAGCTGGGGCGATGTGGTTGCAGCCATTTCTCGCCATGAGAAGGCGGTAGCGGGCGATCTGATTTCTGCCCGGGCTCGCTTCCAGCAGGCGAGTAAAGATATTGCGCAATACTTCTCGGCAATTTCAGAACCTGATGGCGAGCTGGGTATCAGTTTGATGGACTGCATCACCCGGTTGGCCGAGCTGGCAGCCACCAGCCAACCACCTACCAATTCGGCCCGCATCAAGCAAGAACTGCTGCCCAAAATCAAAAATGTAATTGACCCGCTTTTGACCCAGGCGCATGAAGCTGGACTATTCAGCTTTCAACCAAAAACCAATCCTTGGTTCGGCGCTCGCTTTTCCAATCAAGCTGAGATTGATCAGGCCTTGGCTGCCGCTCGGTCATTGGCTGGTGAGAACTGGCGGGTGGTCAGCTATCAAATCTCTAAATACCTAACTGATCTTGATTTGACTAAGTGCGAAAGTGTTGAGCAGTGGTCTGAGCAGTTGCGACTGCTGCTGGGTATTCGCTATACCCTCGATCGCTTTTTGCCCACCATTTTTGACCATCCCCTCGGTGAGCTAATCGCCGCCACCGCACCGCGCGGTGCATCGTCTGACCTAAGTGGCTCTCAGCGCAGGAGATACAAGAAACTAGCCAAGGAATTTATTCGGCCCGGCTCATCGGTGTCAAATCTCCATCAGGCACTGGTGGCCGCGAAAGAGCAGCGCGAGGCCTGGGAGCGCTACAACCAAACTGGTGCTCCGCCATCTGTCCCACTGGGACTGGCTGATGTGCAAAGCAAATTTGAATCCGTCGTGCAGGTGCTGCAGGTTTTGCAGCAGCACCTGGATCCAAACCCTGACCTACCACTGCTCAGCAGGCTTTCCCTGGATGAGCTTGGCAAGAAGTTAGAGCTGCTCGCCAACAACACTGAGCTGCTTAGCCGCTTAGAAGAGCGCAGACCAATCACTGAGAAATTGGCATCCTTGGGTCTGAGCAATTTCATTCGCGAAGTAAGCGAGCACTCACCGACTCTGGAACAAGTTAGAGCAGAGTTTGAGCTGTCTTGGTGGCAATCGGCACTCGAGGCAATCGTTGTTAGAAGCCCGGAACTACTTGATTATTCGGCAGACAAGCTCGCGCTGCTGGAGCTGAACTTTGAGCAAGCTGGCAATGAGCTCATTCAGCAGGGCGTCCTTAGCACCCAGCACGCCTTGGCTGAACGATGGAAGCAGGGGATTGCTCGCCACCCGGCGAGCGCCGACAAACTGCGAGCGCAATTGCGGACGAGGGTTTTATCGCTGCGCGATGGCGCCTTGGCTGGTTCCGAACTATGGCGGGTGCTCGCCAGTTCCGTCGCACTCACCCCGTACCGGATTTCTCAGCTGGCTAAGTCGGAGAGCTTTGACACACTGTTGATTCTGGATGCCGCCTCCACCGGTATTGCCGAGGTCCTGCCAGCGCTATCGCTGGCGGAGCAGGTGATTGCCTTTGGCGATCCGGTCATTGCGGCGCCGGAGAACTTTGAAACCGTTTCTCGCACCAGCAGCGAGAAGGAGCCCGCTCAGCGCGATAGCGCCTATGACCTAATCGCCCAAGAATTCGAAGTCCTCTCGATTAATCGAAACTGGCGAACCAGTGGTCAGGTGCTAGGCAAGTACCTCAACCAAACCTTCTATGACAACCAGCTGGTGCTGGAGCCAACCCCAGCCGCTTTGTTTGGTGAGCATAACTTTGAGCATTTCGAGGTGAAAGAAAATGCCATGGCAACCTCGCTCGATGGCTCAGCCGAATCCTTGCCAGCGGAAGTCGAGCAGGTGGTGCAACTGGTTTTGTCTCATGCCCGCTGGACTCCCGATGAGTCACTATTGGTGGTTAGCGCCTCTAGGTTGCATGCCGATCGGATTGAGGAGCGGGTGGCGCAGGAGGTTGCCAAGCAGCCGGAGCTAGCGGAGTTTTTTGACGCTCATGGCAGAGAGCGATTTGAGTCGGTCAGCATGAGCGAGCTCACCCATCGGCTCGCAGATCGCGTGATTTTTAGCGTCGGTTTTGGCAGAACCAGCGAGGGCAGAATCTCAGGCAGCCTGGGCGACTTTAATTCAGCCAGTGCTGCTCGCTGGATGGTCAACCAGATAGTCTCCGCTCGTAAGCGCATGACGGCAGTTTCCTGCTACAACTTCGAAGACTTTGCTGGCATGTCCGTTCCGGAAAACCAGCGCTGGCTCAAGGACCTGGTTGCCCCGAGCTTCATGCAAGAGACGCCAGATGGAAAGCCGGATCCACTGTTGCAGGATTTAGCGAAGCGGCTAGAAAAGCTTGGCATCAAGGTTGTTCTCAACTTTGCATCCCGCATCGGCCTAGCTGCCAGCTTTGGTTCGCAAGCGGTGGTGGTGGACGCTGACTGGTCATTGGTGGGGGAGAGCTGGGACGAGCGGCTGCGCCTAAGACCAGGATTGCTGCGCGCCATGGGTTGGCAATATCTTCGCGTGCACGCATTTGAAATCTTTGCTCGTCCGCAGGAGGTTGCTAACCGAATCGCGGTTAGGTTGGGCATCAATCTGCAGGGCAAACCGGAAAAGCTTTTTGATGAGCTGGCCAGTGAAGATAAGCCAGAGAGCTGGGGCGATGGCGATAACTCAAATGATGATCGCCTGCGAGACGACAAACCCCCACACTGGGGTTAGTCGCTATAACTCGGCGGCTTAGGAGCCGAGTCTGTTTTGTAAAAACCACTGCCCTTAAAGGTGATGCCAGGATTGCCAAATAGTTTTCTAAGTTCTCCCTGACACTTCGGGCAGGAAGTTAGCGGCTGGTCCTGAAAGGACTGCTGTGCTTCAAAGGAATGGCCGCAGTTTTTGCAGACGTAAGAATAGGTAGGCATCGAGTAGAAGAGTCTAATCAAAAACGATTGTTCTTTTTGGGGTAATAACCCCCGCCACTCTTTGGTCATGGCTTTCGACTGGGAGAGTCTCCAGTACTTCCTCGTCAAAGACCACGGCGTAACAGGTCCCATCAAATCCCGCCAAGAAACGATCGTAAAAACCCCTGCCTTTACCAAGCCGGTTACCACTTCTATCGGTGGCTAATGCCGGCACCAGGACCAAGTCAATTTGATTTACTATCGGTCCGGTTGGTTCTGCGATGCCAAAGCTGCCGAGGGAAACTGGTCCTTCGGCGAACTCCAAGTCCGAGCCGATCACCCGTGGAAAAACTACTCTCCGACCAGCTGCTACCCAGCGGTTGAAGTCGGAGGTGTCCGGTTCGGTAGGCAGCGGCTGGTAACTGGCGATGGTATGTGGCGCAAGTTTTTCAACCAGTTGTCGCAGCTGGTTGGTAAGGCCAACCGAGGAGTGTGGGCGAAGCGATTGCAGTTTTTGTCGCAAGGCTTTCTTTGGGTTTTCCATAGCGTAATCTTGCCAGCGTGCAGGCATTCGCAGCTCTAAGTTTTGGCAAAGTAAAACTGCGTCCACTCGCTCGGCGAGACTGGCGAATCCTTCAACAATTACTTGAAGCTGATCGGCAGTGGTTGAGGCCCTGGGAGGCGTCGACTCCAGGCATTCGATATCCCGTAAACGCCAAGTCCATGGTCTCGAATCTGCTCTATCACCAACGAAAGCAAACCGGCCTGGCCTTCGTAATTTTGTATGAGGGGAAGCTGGTTGGTCAGCTCAACGTTGCCAACATTCTGCACGGCTCGGTCTCCTCGGCGACCATTGGCTACTGGATTGCCAAGGAATATGCGGGCCGAAACATCACTCCCTACGCGGTTGCCCTGGCTATTGACCACCTTTTTGACGACCTTGGACTGCATCGAGTTGAGATCGATATTCGCCCGGAGAACTCTCCGAGCATTCGGGTGGTAGAGAAGCTTGGACTTCGCAAAGAAGGTCTCAAGGAAAGGTTTATACATATCGATGGAGCGTGGCGAGACCATTTTGTGTTCGCAATTACTCGTGAAGAACGTTCCGACACGATGTTAAATCGCCTCGCAAACACGCAACTCAAATAGCCAGTTTTGCCCTTATTTGACCATAGTTTTGAGGCATGAATTCTCCAGTGGGAATGGGCGGGGTCCTCTTAGTGATCGCTGCCGTGGTCTGGCTGATGGTCTTTGTACCCGGTTGGGCTAAGCGTGGAGAAATTGTTGCGGCTGCGAAAAATGTCAACGAGCAAATTAAAGCGGAGCGACGGTTAGAGCAAAGCTCACCACAATTTCGTCTCTCGCGCCTAGTAATGACCCAGCGTATTTTTTCAGTTTTGTTTTTACCGCTACTAATTGCCGGAGTGACGACCGGCCTACTAGCCGGAGGCAATGCCGGCCCGTGGATTTTGTCGATTACCCTGAGCGCAATTTCTGTACTCAGTTTGTTAG
>CAZTLT010000049.1:0-7889 GCA_964614615.1 uncultured Aquiluna sp.
AAGTGGATTGATATCTCTGAATGCAATTGCAGTCTCATTTTGAGCAAGAATTTCAGTGCCAAATTTCCCACCAACTATGTTGCAAAAAATACAGTCCACGAAACCTCCCCTTCAATCCTAGGCAATTACCAGATGCGAAGCTTAGTCAAAATTGCTGCTATGGCGGCTGGTCCAGCCGTCGACGTTCGCAAAATCGACGCACCCAGCTTTCGAGGCTCAAAACCGCAGCTCTTAAGAAGTTCTAACTCGGCTTCAGGAATGCCCCCTTCGGGCCCGACAACAATCGTTAGATTCTGATAAGAGTCAGGTAGGTCAGCAATAGACCTTTTGGCCCGAGGGTCGAGAACCAAGCCAACGCCTTCGGGCTTCAAGGTCTTAGTAGATTCGACTTTTCGTACCACGGGTAGAAATGCTTGCTGGCTTTGCTTCATTGCGGAAATTGCAATCTCCTGCCAGCGCAGCCGCTGCTTTTCTTCTTTGCCAGCCCAATTCACAATTGATAACTCCGATTGCCATGGGGTAATTGATGCAACCCCAAGTTCAACACTGGCTTGAACAGCCTGCTCGTCACGGTCGCCCTTGGCAAGGGCCTGAACCAAATGAATCTGAGGAGAAGTTCTTTGGTACTGCTGAGTGGATAAAACGACGAGCTCTCCGGTCTTGGGTTCCAGAACCTGGCAAACAAACACCCTGCCATTGCCATCGGTTACCGAAACTTCTTCCTTCGTTCGAATTCTCAGGCTTTTAAAATGATCAAGTTCAGTCTTGGAAATAAAATTCGAGGAATTAGTGAATTGCGGATCATAAAACCAATGCACTAGAACCGACCTCTGGACCGTCTGGTGGCCAGCCTTGGCTTTTCCTCGGACACCATCTCCCGCAGCTTTTTGAAGAGTTCTTTTTGCTTGGAGTCAAGCCGTTGTGGCGTTAGCACTCGCAACTGAATTCGAAGATCGCCGCGACCTTTACCTCGCAAGCGATGAGAGCCCAACCCCTTCAGTGTGATCAAATCACCATGTTGAGCACCTGATTCAATCTTCACTTTGGTGGGCCCATCCAAAGTCTCAATTTCAATCTCTGTGCCAAGCGCAGCGTCACTAATTGGCACCTCTAATACGGCAACCAGGTCATCCGCTTCTCGACCAAAAATTGGATGAGGTTGTACTGAAATCTCCAGGTAGATGTCGCCAGCTTTACCCCCAGCGAAACCCACCTCACCCTGACCAGGTAGATGAAGTCGAAGACCGTCACTGACTCCTGCAGGAATTTCGAGTTCTAACTCACGTTTCGCTCGAATCCGCCCTTGACCCCGACAGTCAGGACAAGGATTGGGAACTGTTTGACCACTGCCACGGCAAACACTGCAAGTTGTTGTGGTAACCATTACGCCCATGAAAGATTGAACCTGACGCTGAATTTGGCCGCTACCGCGACAGACATCACAAGTCTTTATTGAAGTCCCAGCCTTGACTCCGGAATTTGAGCAGGTCTCGCAACCGATTGCAGTGTCAATAATCAAGAGCTTGGTCGCCCCAAAGACGGCCTCAGCCAGCTCTAATTGAACATGCAGTAGCGCATCTTCCCCGCGTTGGGAGCGAGATTTTGGTCCTCGCTGAGATGAACCAAAGAAACTCTCAAAGATGTCTCCGAATCCAAATCCATTTCCACCCTGGTCATACTCTGCACGCGACTGCGGATCGGACAACACTTCGTAGGCATGCGTTACCAGCTTGAATCTCTCCTGGGCCTCTGGCGAAGGGTTAACGTCGGGATGCAACTCTCTCGCTAGCTTGCGATAAGCCTTCTTGATTTGATCTTGAGTAGCATTTCTCTCTACTCCTAGAACTTCATAGTGGTCGCTCAAGAATTACTCTCCAGCATTTTTGTTAGATATCTAGCTACTGCCCGCACGGACGATATGTTTGCCGAGTAGTCCATCCGGGTGGGTCCCAATACGCCCAGCTTGGCAACTTCCGTACCACGTGATTCGTAACCGGTGGCGACTAGGGATGCTTTCGACAGTCCCTCGACTCCCAGCTCAGAGCCGATTCTTAGTCCAACACCATGCTGATCAGCTCGAAGTTCATCAAGTAGCTTCAGGACAACCACCTGCTCTTCAATCGCCTCTAGGACACGCGAGAGTTCACCCGAGAATTCCTCATCTCGCTTGGCCAAGTTAGCAGCACCACTGACAACCAATTTTTCTTGTCGATTGGCTTGCACAAGGGATAACAGCGCCTCAATAACTCTCTCGACAAAGACTCTTCGCTGCGGAGAGAACTCCCCCGCCAACTTACTTAGCTTGGCCTGAACAGAAGAGAGTTGGCTCCCCGCCAACATTCCGTTTAGGCGACCCCGAAGTTCTTGGATCAACTCCTCATCGATGGCTGTTTCACTCTCAACTTGCAGCTGCTGGATTCGCCCGGAATCTGCTATCAGCATAAGCAGGGAGCGGTTTTCAGTCAGGGGTATGAGTTCGATGTGCCGAACTGAAGACTTTCCCAGTGACGGATACTGGACTACCGCTAAAGCATTAGTAAGTTGTGCAAGAGCTCTGGCGGTTCGCTCCACCACGTCATCTAGGTCATTCGCATCACTGAGAAAACTTTCGATGGCAGCTCGCTCGGCATTTGAAAGCGGCTTGACCTCACTTAGTCGGTCGACAAACAGACGGTAACCCTTTTCAGTTGGGATTCGACCCGAGGAGGTATGTGGAGCAGTAATTAGCTGCTCTTCTTCGAGCAGAGCCATATCGTTCCTGATGGTTGCGGCTGAAACGCCCAACGGGTGACGATCAAGCAAGGCTTTTGAGCCGACAGGCTGGTTCGAAGAAATAAAATCTTGAACTATTGCTCGAAGCACCTCAAGGGAACGCTCTGGAATCATTGGCACTCACCTACCTAGAGTGCCAAGTCTAGACAATCTGCTGCCCTATTGCAGAAAATCCACGACTAGGCGGTCTACCAAGAGCCGTCCAGCATCGGTGGGGACGATTCGATCGTCAATCAAAGTTAGGGTTCCAAGGGCTAACTGTTTAGCAATTTTTTCTGGGTCAATACCCAATTCCCTTGGCAGCTCCCTCGAAACTCCAAATTTGGTTCGCAATCCAAGCATAAGCTCTTCCTCAAGCTGTTGCCTTTTGGATAATTGCTCAATCCCGGCGGCCGGGGAACCCTCTTGAAGTGATTGCTGATAGCGAGCAGGATGCTTTTGGTTCCAAAATCTATTTCCGTCAATGTGCGAGTGAGCGCCGGGCCCAAATCCCCACCAGTTCTTGGATTGCCAGTAGGCGAGGTTGTGCTTTGCCACTTGCCCAAAGTTTGAGATCTCATACCAATCTAGGCCGGCATTACCAAACTGCTGTGCAGCCCAGCTGTACTTATCCGCGTTCAAATCTTCATCCACTGCTGCTAATTCACCACGGCTAATTTTTTTGGCGAGCTTTGTGCCCTCCTCAACAATCAACGAGTACGCAGAGACGTGATCCGTTTCTAATTCGAGCGCTCTATCTACTGTCTGTTTCCAAGAATCTAGGGTTTCACCTGGTGCCCCAAAGATTAGGTCTACGGAAGTGACGAAACCGAGAGCACTGGCAGCACTAACGGCCCTCTGAATCAGTGCAGCATTGTGCTGTCGATCCAGCACATCAAGAACCGCTTGGTCGTAGCTCTGGACCCCAATTGAAATGCGATTGACACCCGCTTCTCGCAAACCCTCTAATAGTTCCTTTGTCGTTGATTCAGGGTTTGCCTCCAGTGTCACTTCGCAATCAGGTGATAATCCAAAATCCTGGCCCAATTGCTCCAAAATTAGGCTAATTTGCCCGGGAGAAAAAAGTGAGGGTGTCCCACCGCCAAAAAATATTGATGCTAGAGCTGGCTGAGGCAAATCGGATTTAGCTAAAACCTGTTTAGCAAATTTGATTTCATCAACGAGTGCATGGTGAAAATCCGCCATGGCAACCCCTGGCATCTCTTGCTGTGTATAGGTATTGAAATCGCAATAGCCGCAACGCACGGTGCAGAAGGGAATGTGGACGTAGGCGTGAAACGTATCGCTCGGAGGCTTTTGGGGCCGAAGCAAATTTGTCTGCGGCCATTTATCTGCAATTGGTAAAGCTCCCGGCACTTACTTCTTGCCGGCCTTTTCCTCAGTGCTCAAGGCAGCAATGAAGGCTTCCTGAGGCACTTCCACCCGTCCCACCATCTTCATTCGCTTCTTACCTTCTTTTTGCTTTTCCAGTAGCTTGCGCTTGCGAGTGATGTCGCCGCCATAGCACTTAGCCAAAACGTCTTTTCTGATGGCTCGAATAGTCTCACGAGCAATTACACGAGATCCAATTGCGGCCTGAATAGGCACCTCAAATTGCTGCCGCGGAATCAATTCGCGAAGTTTTGTGGCGATTCGAACACCGTGAGCGTATGCCTTGTCTTTGTGAACAATTGCCGAAAAAGCATCCACCCGCTCGCCCTGCAGCAGCAGGTCCACCCGCACCAGGTCCGCAGCCGCGAACCCGTCATCCTCATAATCCAACGAGGCATAACCTTGGGTCTTGCTCTTCAGCTGATCAAAGAAATCAAAAACGATTTCCGCTAGAGGAAGCCGATAGCGCAACTGGACTCTGTCCTCCCCAAGATATTGCATGTCAATCATGGTGCCCCGCTTGGTTTGACACAGCTCCATGATCGTTCCAACGTAATCCTTGGGGGTCAGCAAGGTGGCTTTCACCATCGGTTCCTGAACTTCCTTCACCTTGCCATCTGGATACTCAGACGGGTTGGTAACTACCAGTTGGGAGCCGTCTTCCTTAGTTACGTGATAAACCACGGAGGGGCTAGTTGCAATCAGGCTGAGATTAAACTCGCGCTCCAGTCTCTCAGTAATTATTTCGAGGTGCAGCAGTCCGAGAAAGCCACAGCGGAAACCAAAACCCAGCGCCGCAGATGTTTCCGGCTCATAAACCAAAGACGCATCGGAAAGTCGCAGTTTGTCTAGCGCCTCACGCAAGTTCGGATAATCACTGCCATCGATTGGATAAATCCCGGAGAAAACCATTGGCTTTGGTTCGGAGTATCCCCTTAGAGCTGTTTTGGCTGGCAAGCGCTTAGAGGTTACGGTGTCGCCAACCTTAGATTGTCTAACATCTTTTACGCCTGTAATCAAATAACCAACTTCACCAACGGCCAGTCCCTTGCTGGGTTTTGGTTCGGGTGAAATAACGCCAATTTCCAGAAGCTCATGAACGGCTTTCGTGGACATCATTTGAATCTCTTCGCGTGGATTCAGTTTGCCGTCAACCATTCGAACATAAGTGACAACGCCTCGGTAGGAGTCATACACCGAATCAAAGATCATTGCCCGAGCAGGTGCATTGGCATCTCCCTGCGGGGCAGGAACTTTCTTTACTATTAAATCCATCAATTCCCGCACGCCTTGACCAGTCTTACCGGAAACTCGAAGGCAATCCTCTGGAGAACCACCAATCAAACTGGCAAGTTCCTCGGCATACTTTTCTGGTTGTGCCGCGGGCAAATCAATCTTGTTTAGAACTGGAATGATTTCTAAGTCATTTTCAAGCGCCAAGTAAAGATTGGCCAGGGTTTGAGCTTCAATCCCCTGCGCGGCATCGACGAGAAGCACCGCTCCCTCACACGCAGCTAAGGACCTTGACACTTCGTAGGTGAAGTCAACGTGGCCAGGAGTATCAATCATATTTAGGGCATAGGGCGTGCCATCCACCTGCCAGGGCAAGCGCACAGCCTGCGACTTAATGGTGATTCCACGTTCGCGCTCAATATCCATTCGATCCAAGTACTGCTCGCGCATTTCCCGATCACTAACGATTCCAGTTAGCTGGAGCATCCGATCGGCCAATGTCGACTTGCCGTGGTCGATGTGGGCGATGATGCAGAAATTGCGAATCTGCCCAGGCGGGGTCAGAGCCGGTTCTAACTGCTTAGCGGGTGTGGACAAGCTACCTCGGGGCTTTATGGATCGGTCAATTCTCTCAGATGGTTGCTGCTCTTGGCGCCCCCTGCTAGAGTTTTAGCTTGTTTCGGGGTTTCCCCAAAATCTTCATAAGAAAGTAAGAAATGGCAAACATTAAGTCCCAGATCAAGCGGATTGAGACCAACCGTAAGGCCGAGGCGCGTAACAAGGCTGTCCGCACCGAGTTGAAGTCAGCTGTTAAGGCGGCCCGCGAAGCTAGTGCCAGTGGTGACAAGAAAGCTGCGGAAGCAGCCCTAAAGAATGCCAACCGTAAGTTGGACAAGGCTGTCAGCAAGGGAGTTCTACACAAGAACCAAGCCGCTAACCGCAAGAGCGCCATCGCTAAGAAAGTGGCTGCTCTCTAAATTACTTTTCAAAAAAGCCGGGCTTGGGCCCGGCTTTTTAGTTTGCGCGGGCCATCGCTAATAGAAGTCGCTCGACCGAGTACTCCGGATCTTTTGCCGCGCCCTTAACGTCAGCGTCCGTGATTGCGGCAAGTTCAACTAAGTCAGCTAATTCAGTTTCCTGCCAGCCGGCAAGTTCTTTTCTTGCCTTGTCTACTTGCCAGGGCTGCATGCCAAGGCTGGCTGCTGGTGCATTTCGATCATTGAAAAGCCGAGCCAATTGCCGAATTCGCATAGTAAGCGCGGCAACCAGAGCAACCGAATCTATGCCGGTTGCAAAACCGTGTCGAAAGAGGCGAATTGCTTCAGTAGCGTTGCCGCTCAGCGCCGCATCGGCAATCTTGAAAGCGTTGGTCTCAACTCGGCCACCGAATGTTTCCTCGACGTTCGTCAATGTCACTTTCTCGAAATTCATCGCAAGTTGGGAACAGGCAGCTCCCAGTTCCCCCAGGTCTGAATTAAAAGCCTGAACCAGGGCGCGAACAGCAGAAGATTCGATCGCGACTTTTGCGAGCTTGAACTCTTTATTAACAAAGTCAATTCGCTCTGAGTCTTTTTTCAATTCCTCACAGCTCACGACCAATGCTTGTTTGGCAAGGTCTTTCCGGATTGAACCGCTGTGGCCAACCAGGTTACTCAGCCTGACAACTACCGTTACTAAGTCAGCTGGCTGTTCGATGTATTGCCTCAAATCTTCTTTTAGCCCTTCGGCTGCGCCGTGAATGATGACCAGTCGAGGCTCTCCAAACAGCGACGGTGCAGCGTAGTCAAACAATGCGCCAGCTCGGTAATCACCGTCTGCAATCTCTGAAACCTCTAAATCAGCGAATTGACTTTTGAGCTCTTGTCGAATTTGTCGGATGGCTCTGGCGGCCAAATAGCTTTCGGAGCCAGTAATAAAAACCAATGGGGCTGGCTTAGCCTCATGCCAATTTATTACTCCACTCACGCTGTGAGTTTACCGCCGACCCTAAAGTGCAATTGGCCATCGAAGCTAATTGCAATTGGGCCATGTAGATCGCTTCGAAGAACGATGCCAGTTGGAGAAATAAGGGAAAGCGCCAACTGGGTTGGGTGGCCATAGCGGTTCTCACCAACTAGGAAAAGTCCAAAATCCACCCTCAACCGTCTGTAGAAACTTACTGACTGATCAGCTGAGCCATGGTGAGCCACCTTGACCACCAGAGCGCGCTGGGCCAATTGCTCAAGCAATGCAGGATGTTGCCTTTGTAGCCTTTGCTGTCCTGCCTCGCCAAGATCTCCCAGCGTCAGAAGGGCAAAATTACCAAAATCAAAGATCATGGTGACAGATGCATCATTGCTGTCAGTTGCTTCATGAGCGGTAGCAGATGGGGAAATTACCAGCCACCGGATATGACCCAGGTTCCCCTGCATCCCCCGCTGAGCCTTTATGACTGCAACCCCCTGGTCACTAGCCAATCGATAGCTCTCAGCAACAATTGCTCGGGTGTCCTGAAAGGGACTCACTAACATTTC
>CAZTLT010000050.1:0-7460 GCA_964614615.1 uncultured Aquiluna sp.
TAGAGGTAGTCGATCGTGTCAACACTGTCGAGATTTCCATAGTTCGCTCGGACTCGCTCAAATTCCCGCTGCGGCGCTGGGAAAAGAAGTTCATTGAGTTTTTTCCTGCGAGCACTCGAGTCCGGTCCGCTCAAGACTTTCTTATCTTCTTCGCTCACTGACTTTACGCTGATGTCAACCTTTCGACCCTTCAGTACTTTGCTTCTGAAAGGCTCTGGCCAGCCACCTGGTAGGTCACCCAGCTCACCTGCCATGAAACCAATTACTGAGTCTGGAATATCGTATTTGTCAGGATTTTTCTCAAAGTCGGCCGGGTCAGCGCCAACTGCCACGAGGTGCAACGCAAGATCACCAACAACCTTTGAGCTCGGTGTCACCTTTGGCGGTCTACCAAGAATCAAATTCGCCGCCGCATACATTTCCTCAACTAGCTCAAATCGATCACCCAGTCCCAAGGCAATTGCTTGTTGGCGCAAGTTGGAAAGCTGTCCACCCGGAATCTCGTGTTCGTAAACTCGACCGGTGGGACCTGGTAGGCCAGATTCGAACGGCGCATAAACACGGCGAACAGATTCCCAGTAGGGTTCAAGCTCACAAACCGCATCGAGGTCTAAACCGGTATCGCGCTCGGTGTTTGCCAGCGCGGCAACCAAAGCGGACATCGATGGTTGAGATGTAGTTCCAGCCATTGGTGCACTGGCAACATCAACAGCGTCAACACCGGCGTCAACGGCAGCCAACAGAGTCGCTAATTGCCCGCCGGCCGTATCGTGGGTGTGCAGGTGCACAGGCAGATCAAAACGCTCGCGAAGGGCAGTCACTAGTTTCTTCGCGGCGGTAGGTCGCAGCAGACCGGCCATGTCCTTAATGGCAATGATGTGCGCTCCCGCGCCAACCATTTTCTCCGCTAGCTTCAGGTAGTAATCAAGGGTGTAGAGCTTCTCATTGGGATTGAGCAGGTCTGCCGTGTAACTAATTCCAACTTCGGCGATTGCTGCAGTATTTTCTCTCACAGCCTGGATTGCTGGCGTCATTTGATTGACATCGTTTAGGGCATCAAAAATGCGGAATATGTCTATCCCGGTGGCGGCCGCCTCTTTCACAAAGGCATCAGTCACCTCCGTTGGGTATGGGGTGTAGCCAACGGTGTTGCGACCCCGCAGCAGCATCTGAATGGCGATGTTTGGCAATTCTTGCCGGATTGCGGCCAAACGATCCCAAGGGTCTTCCCCGAGGAATCTGAGCGCAACGTCATAGGTTGCCCCACCCCAAGCTTCAATTGAAAGTAGTTGCGGTGTCAGCCTAGAGACGTGTGGGACAACCGCCACCAAGTCCTTGCTGCGAATTCTGGTTGCCAGTAGTGACTGATGAGCATCTCGAAAAGTTGTATCGGTTACCAAGACCCGCTGCTGCTGTCTTAGCCAAGCTGCAAATTTCTCTGGACCAAGCTCGGTCAACAGCTGTTTAGTCCCTGCAGGTGGTGCTTTTGTGAAGTCAACCGCGGGAAGCTTTAGCTCTGGATTGGGTTTGTCTCCGCGCTCCCCGTAGGGACGATTGACTGTAACCTCCGCCAGCCACTGCAAAACCTTAGTTCCTCTATCTTGCGAGACTCTTGCCTTCATAAGCTCAGGTCGCTCGTCTATGAAGTGTGTCGATAGGTCGCCGCTTGCGAAGGTTTTGTCATCCACTACTGCCTGCAAGAAATTAATGTTTGTTGCTACACCGCGAATGCGAAATTCAGCTAATGCTCGTCGAGTGCGCTGAACGGCAGCCGGAAAATCTCTGCCCCTGGCGATTAACTTAACCAGCATTGAGTCAAAGTGAGGCGACACCTCAGCACCAGTCGTGACTGTTCCACCATCCAAGCGAATGCCAGCGCCACCGGGTGAACGGTAGGTGGTAATCATGCCAGTGTCTGGCCGGAAACCGGCAGCTGGATCCTCGGTGGTGATGCGGCATTGGATCGCGAAACCGTGTGAGGTCAGATCTTCTTGCTTCAACCCAAGCTCAGACAGCGACTCACCCTGAGCGATACGCAGCTGCGACTGAACCAGGTCAACATCGGTAATTTCCTCAGTGACTGTGTGCTCGACCTGGATTCTGGGATTCATTTCGATGAAGACATGTTTTCCAGTATTTGGTCCTTGCGTTTCAATCAAGAACTCGACCGTGCCGGCGTTTTGGTAGCCAATTTCTTTAGCGAATGAAATCGCATCTTTGAATAGCTGTTCCCTGAGTTTCTGATCTAGCTTTGGCGCAGGAGCAATCTCAATTACTTTCTGGTTTCTTCGCTGAATCGAGCAGTCTCGTTCAAATAGGTGCATGACATTGCCGTGGTTGTCCGCCAGAATTTGAATTTCGATGTGGCGCGGTCTTATTACAGCCTGCTCAAGAAAAACCCGAGAGTCGCCAAAAGCACCGCTGGCTTCTTTCATGGCCTGCTCTAAAGCAGCAGGCAAATCCTCCGCCCGGTCAACCTTTCGCATGCCTCTTCCACCACCGCCAGCAACCGCTTTCACATAAAGTGGAAATCCGATTGATTTGGCTTGAGTAATCAATTTCTTCGGTTCACTTGATGACTCAGTGGAATTTAGGACCGGGACACCTGCCCTAATGGCAGCTAACTTCGCATTGACTTTGTCACCGGCGAGTTCTAAAACTTCCGCAGACGGACCAACAAAAATAATTCCGTTTTCTTGCGCTGCCTTTGCAAGTTCAGGGTTTTCGCTCAAGAAACCGTAGCCAGGATAGATGGCATCTGCCCCGCACTCTTTGGCAACTCGAATAATCTCGCTTACGCTCAAATAGGCGCGGATAGGTGAGCCATCGGCTTGAATTTCATAGGCCTCGTCAGCTTTTTGCCGATGGATGGAATTACGGTCTTCATAGGGAAAAACCGCCACCGTCTGATATCCCAGCTCATAGGCAGCGCGGAATGCCCGAACCGCGATCTCGCCTCGGTTGGCAACAAGAATCTTCCTAAACATGGCTCTCCGCTGAAACTGGCGCTGGCTGGCTGACTAGCAACAGATAAAAAGGTAGCCTATTGCAATGCATGTGCTGAGCGTCAGTTCCCTTAAGGGTGGGGTGGGTAAGACCACTGTAGCGCTGGGACTTGCCTCTGCTGCACTTAATCGAGGCTTAAACACATTGGTGATTGACCTGGATCCTCAGTGCGACGCAACTAGCGGCTTGGCCGCTCCATCTGACCAGGGTTTCTCGGTCGCCGAGGTCTTGCAAACCGGCAAGGTTGCCACACTCAAAAGAGCCATCGTTCCCTCTGCATGGTTTCGTGACAGCAAGATGGACGTCTTGGTCGGGTCACCTCGGTCACTCTTGCTGGATAACCCTGCCCCGTCCGTAAATGACGTCTGGAAACTCGAAGAGGTGCTGGTAAGAATTGAAGATGATTACGACCTCGTAATCATCGACACTCCGCCTTCCATCAATGCCCTAACCAGAACTGCCTGGGTCGCCTCCGACCGGGTGATTCTAGTAACTGAGCCAGCCCTCTACTCGGTCATTGCCGCAGACCGGGCACGCAAAGCGATCCAAGAAATCTCAGCCAAACTCTCCCCCAGGCTTCAGTTGTTGGGTGTGGTGGTGAACCGTTTCCGGCCGCAGTCGCATGAACACGACTACCGAATCAAGGAACTTAAGGAATTGTTCGGCGAGCAGATTTTGATGCCATTCTTTGAAGAACGCGCTGCCGTTCAGCAGGCAACAGGTGCTGCCAGACCAATCCACTCTTGGCCAGCCGAAGGAGCAGCTGAGATTGCCAGAGGATTTGATTGGCTGTTGGCGGGAGCGCTGAGTGAGCTTGAGCAGGCAGCAGGAAACAGGGAAAAGGTTGGCTCCGTTGGTAGATCTATTCGAGGAACTGGAATCGATGAAATCATCGAGGTTCAAGAAATAAAACCCAAGAAAAAGCGTTGGTGGTCTAGGAAATCTTCCTAGCGCGGCGAGCAGCAAGCTCATCCTGAATCTGAGCTTCTTCGGCAGCAAAGTCAATCAAAGTTGCTTCAACTTCTCTAACTAGTCGACCGACCGCAATACCGAAGACTCCCTGGCCCTGGCCCAAAAGATCAATGACTTCGTCTTGTGAGGTGCAGAGATAAACCCTTGCGCCATCGCTCATCAGTGTTGTGTTGGTTAGATCAGCTATGCCGGCAGCTTTTAGCTGCTCCACTGCAATACGAATTTGTTGCAGTGAAACACCGGTATCGAGCAAGCGCTTTACTAGCTTTAGCACCAAGATATCGCGGAACGAGTAAAGCCTTTGTGATCCAGAGCCAGTAGCTGATTGGATCGATGGAACGACCAAACCAGTTCTATCCCAGTAGTCAAGCTGACGGTAGGAAATGCCCGCGGCAGCGGCAGCAGAAGTTCCTCGATAGCCCAGCGGTACTGCTGGCACGCCATCGTCGAACAGAGTTGGTGATTGAATCTCCAACGCATCTCCTTTTCTCAAGACGAGATAAAAGTTTGCCTTCAACTACCGGTTTAGGGTTTATCTCCCCCGCGTGTCGCTAACCTTCGATTTGGTCGATAGCGCTGGCCACTAAATGTGCCCTGATTGCGCCAAAACGTTCCGCTATTTCGCGTCCGAGGTGTGCAGCCTTGGCTGCCGAATCTGGGGCTTTTTTGCGAACGACGGGTTCGGTAACACCAGTGATGATTCCAACCTCGCGCTCAGCCGCAGCCTTGAGGCCGCGAAGATGCCGTGGCTGAATACCAAATTGCTCTAGCCCAACTAGGGCAAATGCAATTTCCACTTCGTGCGAAGAATGTGGTTGCGGGCCAAATAATCCAAGTTCAGCGGCTTCTTTGAATGCGAGATCGGTAAGACCAGTTTCGCTCTTGAGCTGAGCGGTTGAGAAACGCTGTCCTTTTCGAAGGCTAACCGAATTGCCGCTAGGGAGCAGTGGTTTCCTGCCAGCATCGAGTTCCGAGAGATATTCCTTGATTACCTTCAGCGGAAGATATTGATCGCGCTGCAGAGACAGGACTATGCGCAAGCGCTCAATCTGAGACTCGGAATACTTTCGATACCCCGCGTCAGTTCGCTCTGGGGTAACCAAACCTTGATCCTCCAGAAAACGTAGCTTGGATGGCGAGAGGTCACCGAACTCTGGCTTCAGAACTGTTAGCACTTGGCCAATTGTGTATAGCTTCCTGTGGTCTTGAAGCTTGCGGACGGCACTGTCCATTTATCGATCCTTATCTGAAGAGTAAAAGGTTAGTCGAAACTTTCCAATCATGATTTCCATCCCATTAATAAGTCTTTGTTTATCTACCCGTTGGGAATCAACATAAGTTCCGTTCATAGAACCCAGATCAGAAACAGTAAAAATGTTGCCAGCACGATCAAAACTTGCATGCCTACGAGAAACCGTCACATCATCCAAGAAGATATCTGCATCTGGGTGTCGGCCTGCAATGGTTTGATCCTGATCTAGCAAGTAGCGGGAACCTGCACTGGGTCCTCTGTGCACAATCAAAAGTCCTGATGATGCAGGCAGGGCTGCTAGGGCTGAAGCTTCTTCTGAAGAAAGTGTGGGGGCTTGACCCACCACCATGTCGGCTGAAAACTTAGCGGTGTCTTCTCCGCTGAATTCTTTGGACATTGAGCCTCCCCTAGAACCTAAATGCTAGAGGATTTTTGCCTTTCGCGCGAAATCAGAGTTTGTAGCTGAAAGAGGTAGATGAAGCCGGATAGCCAATAGAGCGCTATCCCCCACCACGCGAATGCCCAGGCCAAAGGTTGAATCAGCCAGGCTGCCTCCTGCCAAACATCTGCCATCAGTAAAAGTGGTAGGGCGTATAGGAGAGCAAACGTGCCGGCTTTACCCACGAAGTGAACGGGTAGCGATTTATAGCCGAGTTTGCGAAGAACAGGCAGGCCTGTCAAAAGCAACAAGTCCCTCAGGACAATCACCAAAGCAAACCAAGTCGGGATGATTTGATGCCAGGTCAGGCCAATCAGGGTGGCCAAGATAAAGAGCCTGTCTGCCGACGGATCCAGCAGCTTTCCTAGCTGGGTGATCTGGTTAAAGCGCCTAGCAATCTGACCATCCAGCCAATCCGTAAAGGAGGCAAAAGCCAACACGGCCAGCGCCCAGAGAAAGCGATCATTGACCAGCAGCAGCAAGAAAACTGGCACCAGCAAAAGCCGGAGAATACTAAGCATGTTGGGGATACTCTTGAGCTCCTGGCTTAGCTTCATGGCCAAATTCTACTTACAAGGCCCCGGCCACCCTCATCGGCAACGCTAAGGTTGTGCTCATGGAGCTTTTCGTAGCAAATCACCCGTTAATTTCCCATAAAGTCACCTTGCTAAGGGACAAGAACACTTCCAGTGCTCTGTTCCGCCAGTTAGTTGAAGAGCTGGTGGCCCTGCTGACCTTCGAGGCAACCAAGAATCTAAAGGTTGTCGACAAAGAGGTGGAAACACCGCTCACTAGGACAATCGGAAAGCAATTGGCCAAGCCCACTCCCCTGATTATTCCTATCCTGCGGGCTGGGCTGGGAATGCTTGGTGGAATTACCAGGCTGATTCCTGACGCTGAAGTTGGATTTTTAGGCATCAAGCGAAACGAAGAAACTTTGCAGCCGGTGACCTACGCCAACCGTTTGCCGGAGCGGCTGGACAATCGCGAAGTTTTCCTGATCGATCCAATGCTGGCAACAGGTGGCACACTGATGGACTCGCTGGACTACGCATTTGAGCGAGGCGCAACCGCTGCGACCTGCATTTGTTTACTCGGAGCACCCGAAGGAGTTGCCGCAGTAAAGAAGCACGTTGAAGAAAAATGGCCGAGCAAACCCGTTGCAGTTCACCTTGCAGCACTGGATGAAAAACTCAATGAGGTTGGTTATATCGTTCCCGGCCTTGGTGATGCGGGTGACCGCCTCTACGGAAATTCGGGTGACTAGTTCTCAGCGCTGCGCTTTCTGGCGGAGGCGAGTCTGGCTCGGACGTTTGGATCAAGCTCAACTTTTCTAATACGAATAGCCTCAGGCGTCACTTCAACGCACTCGTCTTCTCGAGCGAACTCCAGGCTCTCCTCCAGCGACAATTTCTTGGGTGGCGTTAGACCAACAAAACTGTCGGCAGATGCTGCACGCATGTTGGTTAGCTGCTTCTCCTTAGTGATGTTGATTTCCATGTCTTCTGGGCGCGAGTTTTCTCCAACCACCATGCCACCATAAACCTCACTGGTTGGTTCAACGAAGAACATGCCTCGCTCTTGCAGAGCAATCATTGCAAATGGCGTAGCAACACCAGCACGGTCAGCAACCAGCGAACCGTTTTGTCTCGTCACGATGTCACCTGCCCAAGGTTCATAACCGGCAGAAAGCGCATTAGCAATACCTGACCCCTTGGTAGTGGTTAGGAACTCGGTTCTGAAACCAATCAAACCACGCGATGGCACCTTGAACTCCATGCGTACCCAACC
>CAZTLT010000051.1:0-7215 GCA_964614615.1 uncultured Aquiluna sp.
AATTCGGTCGGTCTGCATCCTTGCTCTTTTTCTTTTCGGTTTGCTCTTTGCGCTTAGGAACCGCTATTGGTCCCTTAGCTGAGATAGCACGCTTACTGCTGGAGCGCCAAGTTGTTCGCTTAGGCAGCTTCTTAACCTTTTTGAAAATTACAGCTATCTGATCCTGATTGAGAGTTTCTTTTTCAAGCAGTTCTTTTGCTAGTTGATCAAGCACAGCACGATTGGACGTAAGCGCTTTGTAAGCCTCATCCATTGCCTGATCCAAGATTGCTCTTACCTCGTTGTCTACAATCTGCGCCATTTCGTTTGACCAGTCGCGGTTGGTTGCAAGTTCGCGACCTAAGAACGGCTCAGTGTTGCCACTTCCAAGAGAAATGGAACCAACCTTCGCGCTCATTCCGTATTTGGTCACCATGGTTCTGGCAATTGAGGTTGCCTTCTCGAAGTCATTGGATGCGCCGGTGGTTGGATCTTTGAAAACAATCTCTTCGGCAATGCGGCCACCCATGGCGTAGGCAATCTGGTCCAGAAGCTGATTGCGGCTAATCGAGTAGCGGTCTTCCAGTGGCATCACCATGGTGTAACCCAGCGCTCTTCCGCGCGGCAGAATTGTGATCTTGGTAACCGGATCCGAGTAATTGGCAGCTCCCGCAACAAGCGCATGGCCTGCCTCGTGATAGGCGGTCACTAGGCGCTCGTGGTCCTTCATGACTGCGCTCTTGCGCTGTGGGCCACCGATGACGCGATCAATTGCCTCATCGATGGTTTCATCATCAATCTTCTTCTTGTCTAAGCGAGCAGCCAGCAGTGCTGCCTCATTCAAGACGTTTGCCAGATCAGCGCCGGTGAAACCAGGGGTTCGTCTAGCAACCAAAGCCAAATCAACCTTCTCCGCCAGTGGTTTGTTCTTGGCGTGGACGGCAAGAATCTGCTCGCGTCCCTTTAGATCTGGTGCGCTTACTCCAACCTGTCGGTCAAATCTTCCAGGTCTAAGTAGCGCAGGATCTAGAACATCAGGACGGTTGGTGGCAGCAATCAGGATGACATTGGTCGAAGTATCAAAACCATCCATCTCAACCAGTAACTGATTGAGAGTTTGTTCGCGCTCATCGTTTCCGCCACCAATACCAGTTCCGCGGTGACGACCAACCGCATCAATCTCGTCGACGAAGATGATCGCCGGTGATGCTTGCTTTGCTTGGTCGAACAAATCTCTTACGCGCGAAGCGCCAACACCAACAAACATTTCAACAAAGTCTGAACCAGAAATTGAGAAAAACGGAACACCAGCTTCACCGGCCACAGCTTTAGCAATCAGCGTCTTACCTGTTCCAGGAGGACCGTAGAGCAAGACACCGTGTGGAATCTTGGCGCCCATGTCCTGAAATTTCTTTGGGTTTTTCAAAAACTCTTTTATTTCATTTAGTTCTTCAATTGCTTCGTCAATTCCAGCAACATCAGCAAAAGTAATCTTGCTCATTTCTTTATTGACAAGCTTTGCTCTGGACTTGCCAAACTGCATCACGCCGCGACCACCACCGGCCATCGAGCCCATCAAGAACCAGAACAGCGCCAAGATGATGATGAATGGCAGCAGAGATCCCAGTAGCGCAAGAATCCAAGGGGTGTTTGGAACCTCATCGCTCCAACCCTTAGAAATGTTGGAGTCTGCAACAATCTGCGCAACCGAAGAAGCACGGCCAGAAACAAAGTAGAACTGAACCTGCTTGCCATACTCAGCATCTGGATTGCGCAAGACAACGTCCACTCTTTGATCACCATCGAAAATGGTGACCTTCTCCGCCTGGCCAGAAGAAATCATTTCGAGGCCGACCTGAGTGTCGACCTTGGTGAACTGCTGAGTGTTCATCAGTGAGGAACCGACAAAAACAACAATCAAGGCAGCAGCGATCCATAGCCAAGGTCCCCGCAGGAACTTCTTCAGCCTGGCCTGGTTGTCTTGCTTCTTTTCAGTCATCAAAAACCTTTAGCTATATACGGATGGAGAAAGAATTCCAACTCCATCAAGTGAACGGTAGTTTTCATTGAAGTCAAGCCCATAGCCAACTACAAATGCATTGGGAATATCAAAGCCCACCCAACGGACAGCTATTTTGACCTTGGCAGCTTCTGGTTTCCTGAGAAGAGTCACTATCTCCACGCTGGCGGCTCCCCGGGCCCTGAGGTTGGAGGTTAGCCACGACAGCGTTAGACCTGAATCGATGATGTCCTCGACAATCAGAACATTTCTGTCCTTTATATCAGTGTCCAGGTCCTTCAGAATTCTCACGACACCCGACGAAACGGTCCCGGAGCCATAGGAAGAAACCGCCATCCAATCCTGCTGGATTGGAATATTCATTGCCCGTGAAAGATCGGCCATGAACGGAACAGCTCCTTTGAGAATTCCGATCAACAGAACGTTCTTGTCCTGGTAGTGCTCAGAGATTTCACCAGCCAGTTCAGCAACTCGCTTTTGAATCTGTCCAGCGGTTACTAACACTTCTTGAATGTCAGGGTGATCTAGCTGCACTAGCAAGCTCCCGGGGTTAGTGGTTTGGTGCTTTTGACAACCAGCTGGTTGGTCACCCGCTCTACTGTAATGCCCGAAAGGCTGCTCTTTTTCTGCCCGTGCCAATTGGTAATCAGCTCATCAATAGCCAAGACCTGAGTCCTGGAGATGTTCTTTGCCCCGGCTTGCTGGCAAATCAGGTGTAGCGCCTTGCGCCGCACGGCATCCTTTGCCTTCGCTATCGCATCGATTGAGTAGCTAACCTGGCGAGCGCCGACCTTAGTGGTTGCCTTCTTCATAAGTTTTTGTGCAAGGTCCTCAATTAGTTCTTCAGCTTCCGCTGCGCTCTTGGCGGTCCTGGCAAGCGACTGCGCAAAGCCGGGACCTAAAGTTTTCTCCAGCTCTCCTGATAGTTTGCGAATTCGAACCCGGGCAAACTTACTGTCTTGGTTGTGTGGATCGTCCCAAAACTCAATTGCTGCATCCAAGCATGCTTGACGAAGTGTGGAGCGAGGAATATCAAGAAATGGTCGCACCAGTTTGCGACCGCTGTCTATTGCCGCCATTGCAGAAATTGATCGAAGACCAGAGCCGCGCGCAAGACCAAGCAACACCGTTTCTGCCTGATCATCAAGATTATGTCCGAGCAAAATCCAATCGGACTTAGTGGCTTTGCGAATTCGCTCCAGCGCTTTGTATCTTGCATCTCGGGCCGCAGCTTCCAGCCCATCGCCCTGTTGCCTAACGCTAACCCTCTCAATCACTACTTCACTTACTCCAAGAGCGAGCAGCCGCTGTTTGGCCTGAAGAGCGATGTCGGAACTGTTTTTTTGCAGGCCGTGGTCAATCACTGCTGCAGCTACTGGAACGTTTAGCTTCTTGGCCTCAAACACACTCGCCGCTGCCAGCGAGAGTGAGTCAGCTCCACCAGAAACTGCCAGTAGGACTTTCTTGGCAGAAAGCCCCGGCAATACCTCTCTTATCGCCTTTCTGGTGAGGGCGATCGCGGGGGTGAGTCTTGGTCTGACTGGCATGGCTTCTATTCGCTAATCTTTATCAAAGCCTAATTAGGAGAAGCGTTGTCATACGAAGTCGTTATTGAAATTCCTCGCGGTAGCCGCAACAAGTATGAGATAGACCATGAAACTGGCAAGGTTTGGCTGGACCGGGTGCTCTTCACACCTTTTGTCTACCCGGTTGACTATGGAGCTTTTGAGGGAACCTTGGGTGGCGATGGCGATCCGCTAGATGCGCTGGTATTGCTTGAATACCCAGTCTTCCCCGGAGTCCACGTAAAGGTCCGACCAGTTGGCATGCTGCTAATGGAAGACGATGGCGGACAAGACGAAAAGATTTTGTGTGTTCAGGTGAAAGACCCTCGCTACATGCACATCCAAGATCTGCAAGATGTGCCGGTGCAGGTAAAGAATGAAATTGAACACTTCTTTGAAAGATACAAGGATCTTGAACCAGGTAAATGGGTCAAGCTTGGCGGTTGGCAGAACAAAGGAGCCGCAGAAAAAGTGCTGGCTGAGGGATTTGCCAGGTATAAGAAGTGATGCAGTCACCGGAGACCTCATCAATCGACACTGGCCTCATCAAACTGCTGGATGACTACTTCGAAGTTATTCACGCGCAAGATATGAATTTGTTTGACCAGGTTTTCCACAAAGACTGCTGTTTGTATTCTGCGCAGGGTGGTGAGCTGGTGCTTCGTCCCTACACTATTTATCGCGACCAGGTTGCTAATCGCCAATCACCAAAAGAACTTGGTAATCCAAGAAAAGATCAGATTCTAGAAATCGATCAGATTTCCGATTCGATGGCCTGGGCCAAAGTTCAGCTGCAGATGTTTGGCGGAATTATGCAGGACTATCTGAACGTTGTGAAAATTGATGGCAAGTGGTGGATCATTGCCAAGCTCTATGAAAAAGTTGGCGAGTACTAGCACTCAACAACGTTGACGGCCAAACCGCCAGTAGATGTCTCCTTGTATTTCAGCGACATGTCTTGACCGGTTTGACGCATGGTCTCGATAACTGTATCGAGGGAAATTTTGTGCGAACCATCGCCGAGCAGTGCTAGTCGCATTGCGGCAACTGCCGTTCCTGCTGCAATAGCATTTCGCTCGATGCAGGGTAGCTGCACGAAACCACCAACCGGATCGCAGGTCAAGCCCAAGTTGTGCTCCATTGCAATCTCAGCAGCGTTTTCAATCTGAGCGGCGGTTCCCCCCATCACTGCGGTAATCGCACCGGCTGCCATTGAGCAAGCCGATCCCACCTCACCCTGGCAGCCAGCTTCCGCACCTGAGATTGATGCGTTCCTCTTATATAAGGAACCAATAGCGGCAGCAGTTGGCAGATAAACCATCGCAATTTGCTCATCGCTAACTTCTCTGAATTCGTGAGCAAAGTATGCAACCGCGGGAATGATGCCTGCGGCGCCGTTGGTCGGAGCGGTCACCACTCGATTGCCAGCAGCGTTTTCTTCATTCACCGAGATTGCGAATGATTGCAGCCACTCAGCTGTCAGGTCGCCAATTTTGTTTTCCTGACTCATTTTGGAAAGCTGTTCCGCCATGGCTTTGGCTCTTCTGGGAACTTTCAAATAACCAGGCAAGACCCCCTCAGAAGAAAGACCCGCCTTGATACAGCCCTTCATGGCCTGCCAGATTGCCATCAGCTGAGCTTCAACTTTTTCTTTGCCGTGAATTGCAACATCATTCGCCAGTGCAACCTCTGCAATAGAAAGGTTTTCTCTTTCAGCTATTTCAACCAATTCCGCGGCAGATGAGTATGGAAATGGAACGGCTGGTCTTTGCTTTGCCTGTTGGCCGTCTTGCTCAATAAATCCACCACCAACAGAGAAATAAATGGATTCATGGATTTTATTTTCTCCATCAAATGCTTCAAAAAGCATTCCATTGGAATGGCGCTCTAGGCGCTCACGGCCTGCAAAAACCAAGTCTTTTTCTTCAAAAACAATTTCCTTGTCATAGACACTTAGTTTTTTGTCCTTGATGGCTTCGTCAAACATGGTTTTGACATGATCAGGATTCGCGGTTTCTGGATCAAAACCAGCCAGTCCTGCGATCAGCGCGTTGGTGGTGCCGTGACCTGCACCGGTTGCACCAAGCGATCCATATAACTTGATGCTGATTCGATTGAAAGACTTGCTTTTGATTTCTGTTGCGAAAGCCTTGGCAGCGCGCATTGGACCAACGGTGTGGGAAGAGGATGGCCCAATCCCAATCGTGAATAAATCCAAAGCGCCAACGTAGTTCATTTTTATGAAAGTGGGCCGACCTCCGGCCGGCCCACTCCTTTCATAACTAACTTACTTCTTTGCGTTTTCTAACGCGTACTGCTCTTCTGGAGAGAGTACGAGGTTGTGACGGCCGTAAAGTGCGAATACCAACAGCATGATCACGTAGACAACGGCAATACCAGCAATAGCCGTCTGGAACGCAGGATTGATTAGGTATCCAACGAATGAGATACCGGCAATCAAGGCAGCAAGTACACCGCCTGGAACGCCCCAAGGTGATTTGTATGGGCGGTTCAAGTTAGGTAGCTTGCGGCGCAGAATTAGGAAGGCAATTGCTTGCATCATGTAGGCGAGCATGGCTCCCCAAACAGCAATGTTTAGAACAATTGCACCCGCTACCGCACCAGCACCCTCAGCATCCACCGCGGTAAGAATCTGGATGGATAGAAGAGCTAGGAACCCAATCACTCCACCAACAATCATGGACACAAGTGGCGCCTGCTTCTTATTGGTGACAGACAGGAACTTTGGATAGTAACCAGCACGGGACAGTGAGTACATGTTTCTGGCGTAAGCAAACATGATTCCCTGCACCGATGCCAGCAGACCAATCAAAGCAACCAACGCAAGTAAGGCTGCTAGTTGATCTCCCACCATTGCGCGGAAGCCATCCAATAGCGGCTCCCCAGCAACGCGAATTTCTTCAGCTCCCAAAATTCCAGTGTTTAGGAATAGCACCAGCAAACCAGCAACAATTAGCGTGGTTCTTGCCCACAGCGCTGCTCTTGGGATGTCCTTGACTGGATCGTTTGATTCCTCAGCCGCCAGCGGTAATTCCTCAATGCCTAGGAAGAACCAAACGGCGAATGGAATAGCAAACAAAATTCCTTCCCAACCAAATGGCAAGAAAGCCGTCTGGCCTGGGTCGGGCGCAATGTTGAAGAGGTTGTCAAAGCTAAATAGTCCTGAGAAGGCTGCCATTAGCGAGAAGACCAAAATAATTCCAAGAGAAATTATTGAAACAACAATCGAGAACTGGAACGAAGTGTGTGATCCCATGCCGTTCAAAATGATGAACGCTGCATACAAAATCAACCACCAAACCCAAGCTGGTAGTGAAACTCCCAACAGCGTCGATGTGATGCTGTCTGCGTAGCTGGCGGAGAAGAACACCACAACGGCAGTAGTTGCTACATACTCAATGGTTTCTGCAAGTCCTGTGATGAATCCACCCCAGGGACCCATAGCTGTTCTTGCAAACGAGTAAGCACCACCGGTGTGAGGCATGGCAGCTGCCATCTCACTAATTGAAAACATCAGACCGTAGTACATGACAACCAAGATCGCGAATGCAATCAGCAGGCCGCCAAAGCCACCTACGTCTAGTCCGAAGTTCCAACCTGAAAAGTCACCAGAGATAACTGCGGCAACCG
>CAZTLT010000052.1:0-7189 GCA_964614615.1 uncultured Aquiluna sp.
AAGAGCAATCATTCGTGATCTCTATAAAGGCCAAGCGATGCAGAGACTGCTGGCGCGAACTTATTTAATTCAGTCCATCGCGCCAATTGCCGGTCCAATTGTTGGCTCGCAACTTAGCGAAGCGTTTGGTTGGCAATCAATCTTGTTGGTATTTGGTTTGGTGTCGCTAGCGCTGTTGGTGCTACTGAACTTTTTGTTATTTGAAACATTGCCGATTGCCAAAAGAAGATCCAGCACACCAATTGGTCTTGCCCGCGGTTATGTCAATGTCATGCGAGACCGAGTATTGATTGGATTGATGTTTTATGCCGCTATGCAGCTCAGCGCACTGTTTTTGTATTTGAACTTCACCCCGTTTGTGTATCAGCAGTCGTTTGGTATTTCGCAAACCGACTACGGCTTTTGGTTAGCACTCAATGGAGCCGCTTCCTATGTTGGGGTGCAGGTGGGGTCTTATCTTTCGCGCGTAGTCAAGGGGCAGTATCTGCTGGCAGCAACCGCCGTGATTGGTCTTGGGGTCGGCATTGGCCTTTACTTGAATGCGGGAGGCGAGTTCTGGATTACCCAGGCGATGTTCTTCATTCAGTTATTTATCTTTGGAGCGGCCATCACCATCATTCCGACCATTGCCCTCTATAACCACGGTAGTGAGGCTGGAACCGCCTCGTCTTTGATGGGTGTCTTCAACTTCACCGTCACCACGGTGTTGTCCTTCTTCTACTTCCTTATCAGCTCTGCTGACACCGCCGATCTCGGAATCGTTATTGGAACTCTGTTTGGTCTGTCGCTAGTGTCATTAGTTGTGATAAGTCGCCCCTGGTTGATCCCGGACCTCAGGAAGCCCGATGTCGTTTAGGCCATGGCAGGAAAAGGATGTTGCCGAGATAGTCAAGCTCTGCAATGCGCACGACTCCGCCATTGACAGCGAGTTTGAGGACTCCAGCGAAGAAGAAATCAGACAAGAGCTAACCGGTTTCTATGACGAGGTTTTTGCCGAACTCTTCGAAGAGGCTGGCCAAATTACCGATTTCGTTACAGCGCAGGTTGACCACAAGAGAAGACGAGTTGAAATCGACGTCTTTGGCCTACCAGCCAAGCATGACTATGGCCGAAGCATGGCGCATGCTCTTTCTTGGATAAAGCAAAACCATCCGGATTATGAGATTCGCTCTCATTGCAACGATAAGGACCTCGAGCTCAGAAAAGCTATCACCGACGCTGGACTGCATCTGGTGCGCAGATACTGGACCATGCGCAATCACCAACCGGATAAGAAGTATCCAAAGCTGCCAGAAAACATCAAGATTCGCAGGGCTGATTTTGAGAATGAAAAAGCCACCTGGCACTTTTTATTGATGGATTCATTCTCAGATCACTACGGCTTTCAAAAAAAGACTTTTCACGACTGGCTAAGTAAGCAAGAAGAAATCCCGCTGCAGGATGAAAACGGTGTTTTCTTTCTGGAGGAAAACGGCCTACCGGTTGGTTTCTTGGTCTGCACTAACCACCGCGCGGAAAACCAGGGCGGCTTTATCGACAAGCTGGGAGTCAGAAAGAATTTTCGCGGTCGCGGCTATGGTGAAATGCTCTTGAAGTGGGGATGCGCCTATTCCGTTGAGCGAGGATTCAAAGATGTCGCTCTTGGAGTTGACACCGGCAATGAAACCGGTGCGGTAGCGCTTTATGAGAAAACGGGATTTAGACCAGCGAACGTCTGGCTAGCTTTTTCTGACTCGGAATAATGGCTTGCCCTGGGTCAGATAGGCACCCAGTAGAACCACTAGCCCACCAACCGGCTCATACCAGTGCAGCGGTTCTCCCAATAACAAAATTCCCCAGAGCGTTGCAATGACCGGATTTGTATAGGTAACAGTGTTGGCAACCGCACTTCCTGCGGCTGCCACAATCTGGTGAAAGAGCCAATAGGCAATTCCAGTTCCGAAAGCCCCCAATAGCAAAAGCGCAATTAGTGAGTCAAGTGTTGGCTGGGCCGTGAAGAGTGGACCAGTGAGTAGGTAGAAGGGAAGTAGCGATAGCGCACTCGTTAGAACCTGCACACCTGCTGCGGATGTTGGCGGCAGATTCATCGGTGTCACAAACTTTCGAATGTAGGGAGCACCAATGCCATAGGAGGCACTCGCGAGTAGCAGCGCTCCGATTGCCAATAGATCACCTTGACCAAATCCCTGCCAGATGCCGAGCGTGATGCCAACCCCAACCAATCCCAGCAATAAACCAAACATCGCAATCAGGTTTGGTTTTTGAGCGCGAAACAGCACCAAGATTGCCAGCAGGGTAAACACGGGAGTGGTGGCGTTGATAATTGCCGCCAATATGCTGGTGGTTTGCTGCTGGGCGTAGGCATACATTGCAAATGGAAAAGCAGACATAAATAGCCCGCCAATCCAAATATGCAGCCACTGCTTCGGCTTGCTAGGCAGTGCATTTTTTAGCAGCAAAGCAATACCAATCATGGTGATTGCCCCGAGTGCCGAGCGCCAGAAAGCAACTCCGAGCGGGGTAGTGAAGCGAAGTGCCAACTCGATGAAAAAGAAGCTTGAGCCCCAAATCAGGGCCATCGGGATGAATTTATAAACCCAGCTCTGCACGCAGAGGCCTAATCAGTCTGAATTTCGCTGCGGTCTTGCGACCAACGAGTGTGGAAGGTCCCTGGCTGATCCACTCGTTTATATGTGTGAGCACCAAAGAAGTCTCGCTGCCCCTGCACCAGCGCTGCCGGTAATCGCTCAGCCCTCAACCCGTCGTAGTAGCTAAGCGACGAGGAAAAAGCAGGTGCTGGAATACCAGTTAGTGCAGCCTTAGCAACCACTTCTCGCCAAGCAGTCAAAGACGAATCAATTGCAGCTAGGAAGTAGTCATCGAAAAGAAGCGAAAGCAGATTTGGGTTTTTGCGATAAGCATCAGTAATTCGGTTTAGGAACTGAGCGCGAATGATGCAGCCGCCGCGCCAGATTCTCGCCACCTCCCCTAGGTTGATGTCCCAACCAAACTCCTTGGCTCCCGCTCTGATGGCATCAAAACCTTGCGCATAGGCAATTATTTTAGATGCGTAGAGCGCCTTGCGAACGGACTCGATAAATGCTGCTTTGTCGCTCACTTGCCAATTTTGGTTTTTGGCCGGAAGTGTTGGTTTACCTCTGCGCTGCTCAGTTTGCGATGACAGAGATCTTGCAAAGACTGCCTCTGCGATTCCAGAAACCGGAACACCGAGGTTTAGCGATGTCTGCACGGTCCAGACACCGGTTCCCTTGCTACCTGCCTCATCAACGACGATGTCAACAAATGGCTTACCGGTTTTGGCATCGGTTTGCCTTAGAACTTCGGCAGTAATTTCAATCAGGTAGCTCTCGAGCTCGCCCTTATTCCACTGCGTAAAAATGTCTGCAATTTCTTCTGGTGAAAAGCCACCGCTTTGTCTTAGCAGGTCATAGCTTTCGGCAATTAGCTGCATGTCAGCGTATTCAATTCCATTGTGAATCATTTTCACGAAGTGGCCAGCACCGTCAGATCCAATGTGAGTCACACACGGCTCACCTTCCGCTACCGCTGCGATTGATTCAAGAATGGGTCCAAGAGTTTTGTAAGCCTCTTTGCTACCACCGGGCATGATGGAAGGCCCCTTCAGCGCACCTTCTTCACCACCTGAAATACCAGCGCCAACAAAGTGGATGCCTTTAGCCGAAACTTCTTTTTCTCGGCGGATGGTGTCGGTGTAAAGAGCATTTCCGCCATCAACAATGATGTCGCCAGCTTCGAATCTTTCGGCTAGCTGCTGGATCACAGCGTCTGTTCCGCTTCCAGCCTGCACCATAATGATGGCGGTCCTTGGCTTGCTAAGACTTTGCACAAAGTCATCAATTGTTTCACTGGCTAAAAAGTTGGCCTCTGGGTGCTCTTTGGTTAGCAGCTGCGTCTTATCGAATGACCGGTTATAAATAGCAACACGATTGCCGTCCCGAGAGGCGAGGTTGCGAGCAAGGTTGGATCCCATGACGGCCAGACCAACTACGCCAATATTTGCTTTTTCGGACATTTCAATCCTTGAGGGTTTGCGGGCGCTCATCATCGGGCGGAACTAGCTCTAGGTTAGCCCAAAAATCCGATCAAGCAGGGGCCAAACAATGGCGATACCCTTGAGACATGGCCCGCAGTGTTTATGTTGCATCAGTAGAGGGCCACACCGCAAAATCAGTCTTAGCACTGGGAATGGTGCAGGCCCTCAGGGGCAATAACCTCAGCGTCGGAGTTTTCCGCGCCGTTACGCCAGATGCCGAAAATGATCATGTTCTAAAGCTGCTGCTCAGCCAGCTGGAGCAAGAGATTTCTTATCAGGACTGCATCGGCGTTTCTTATAAAGAGGTGCACGAGTCGCCTGAGCGAGCCCTTTCCAAAATTGTCACCAGATACCGAGCACAGGCTAAAAAGTTTGATGCGATGGTGGTGATTGGATCTGATTACAAAGACGTAGTTGGCACCACAGAACTTTCTTTCAATGCCAAAGTCGCCGCCAACATTGCAGCTCCGGTAGTGATGGTTCTATCCGGTCGGCAGGCTTATTCCTCCTCAGAACACCTAGGGCAAGCCGCCGCTCGCAGCGTCGATGAGCTTTCACAAATGGCAGAGATTTCACTTGCCGAAATGAAGAGTGAAAATGCGCAGCTGCTTGCTATCGCTGTCAATCGAGCGGAACCCAGTGACACCCAGAAGATTCACGATGCGGTTAAGTCCCTGGTTGCTCCTGAAACTCCGGTCTGGGTATTACCAGAAGACAAACTGCTGGTTGCGCCAAGGCTTAGGCAGATTCAGGAAGCAGTCAACGGAAAGCTACTGTTTGGTGAACCAGCAAGACTGGAAACCGAGACGCTGGACGTTGTGGTTGCCGCGATGAGCGCAGAGCACGTTTTAGAAAGACTGAAAGATCGAGCCGTGGTGGTTACCCCTGGCGATCGAACCGATGTCATCGTTCCGCTAATCATGGCTGATCAGGCAGAAACTTTCCCAACCCTGGCCGGCATCATTCTCAATGGTGGATTTGAATTACCGGAAGAAATTCAAAAACTAATCAAGGGCATGAATGCCTCGATTCCAATAATTAGTTGTGAGCTTGGGTCTTTTGACACAACCATGCAGGTAGTCAAAACCAGAGCGGTTCTCACGGCCGATGACAAAGTAAAGCTTGCTAGAGCGAATGGGCTTTTGACCAAGAGTGTTGATCTATTACAGGTGGCCAGAACGATTGAAGCGGCTGAGGTGACAACCGTTACACCTCTCATGTTTGAGCTAGACCTGATAGAAAGAGCAAGTAAGCAAAGAAAAAAGATTGTCTTGCCCGAGGGGGCCGATGATCGAATTCTGCAGGCCGCAAGCGAGGTGCTGCAGAAAAACATTGCTGACCTAATCATTCTGGGACAACCGACCAACATTCAAAAGCGCGCTAACGAGTTAGGACTAGACCTAGCCGGCGCTGAAATTATGGAGATTCAAACCTCCCAGCACCTTGCGGCATGCGTAAGCGAATACGTGAAGCTGCGCTCGCACAAGGGTGTGACGCTAGAGCAAGCTAAAGAAAAAATGCTTGATTCGGCATACTTTGGAACGATGCTGGTGCAGTTGGGAATTGCCGATGGCATGGTTTCGGGAGCTATGAGCACTACAGCCCACACCATCCGACCCGCTTTTGAGTTTGTAAAAACTAAAGAAGGCGTCAGCTCAGTCTCATCGGTGTTTTTGATGGCTCTCAAAGATCGCGTGGTGGTTTATGGCGACTGCGCAGTTATTCCAGAGCCAACTGAAGAGCAACTGGCAGATATCGCGATTTCTTCAGCGCAGACGGCAAAAGCATTTGGGATTGAACCCAGAGTTGCCATGCTTTCTTACTCAACCGGTGAATCGGGCAGTGGCGCCGAAGTAGACAAGGTTCGAAACGCAACCGAGCTGGTTAGAAAACGCGCTCCATCACTCAGTGTCGAAGGACCGATTCAATATGATGCGGCGGTCGACGCGGCGGTCGCCAAAGCGAAACTGCCAGGCTCATCGGTTGCTGGCCAGGCAACGGTTCTTGTTTTTCCTGATTTGAATACCGGTAACAACACCTACAAGGCTGTCCAGCGAACCTCAGGCGCACTCGCCATTGGCCCTGTCTTGCAGGGCCTTCGAAAGCCGGTTAATGATCTCTCTCGCGGTGCATTGGTGCCGGACATCGTCAACACAATTGCCATCACTGCAATCCAGGCGGCCGAGCTTTGAAACCAATCCTCGTAATTAATTCGGGCTCATCATCGCTGAAGTATCAGGTAATTGATGTTGATAGCAGTCAATCCCTTCTCAGCGGAACCATTGAAAGAGTTGAAAGCCACGAAGCAGCCTTTTCGCAAATGCTTGAAAATTTGCAGCAGAGTGGAATATCACCGGTTGCCCTAGCTCACCGAGTGGTGCACGGGGGAGATAAGTTTTCAAAACCAGCCATCATTACCCAGGAAGTTGAGACAACAATCTCGGAGCTAATTCCACTTGCCCCGCTTCATAATCCAGGAAACCTTGCCGGTATTCGTGCGGGCAGACAAGCTTTTCCAGCCCTGCCCCAACTGGCTGTGTTTGACACTGCTTTCCATCAGAGCATGCCCGAGAGCTCATATAGATATGCAATTGATTTACAGCTGGCAAAGCGGCTAGGGGTGCGAAAGTACGGGTTTCATGGCTCTTCACACTCCTATGTATCTCGAATGGCAGCGGAGTTTCTCGGTATTGAGCTAGCTAGGTTCAATGCGGTTGTTATGCATCTTGGTAATGGGGCTTCGGTTTGCGCCGTGAGAAATGGCCAAAGCTTTGATACCTCAATGGGTCTTACACCACTGGCAGGTTTAGTGATGGGCTCGCGCTCTGGCGATATTGACCCGGCGGTGATTTTCTATCTCATTAGGGCTGGCAAGTTATCAGTCGAGGAAGTGGATGAGCTTCTAAACAAAAAATCGGGACTACTGGGACTGGCTGGGGTGTCCGACTTTAGAGATCTCGATGGCAAGGCAAGTTCGGGAGATTTAGCTGCGCAGCTGGCCATAGATGTCTTTGTTGAAAGAGCCAGGCAGTATCTTGGCGGCTACGTTGCAAGACTGGGCAGGGTTGATGCCGTTATCTTCACCGGCGGCATCGGAGAGAATAACGCCGGCAT
>CAZTLT010000053.1:0-7105 GCA_964614615.1 uncultured Aquiluna sp.
ATGCCGAAAGAGTGTTTTTGCTGAGCCCGCGCTCAACCGATAAGTGTCGGAGGTCGCCATCGAGCGGCTGCATAGGTTAGTTCTCGCTAAATAGGCGCTGAGCCTGTTTTCTCTCAATCGCGGCCTGGATTAAACCAAAAAATAATGGGTTTGGTCGGGTTGGTCTGGATTTGAATTCAGGGTGGGCTTGCGTACCTACATAGAAAGGATGTTCAGACCGCGGCAGCTCCACGTACTCAACCAAATTCCCATCTGGAGAAGTGCCAGAAAAGACCAAGCCCTTTTGGGAAATCTGATCACGATAGCTGTTGTTTACCTCGTAACGATGACGGTGTCTTTCACTTGCAGAGGAACTGCCGTAGAGCTGCTCGACAATTGATCCAGACTGTAACTTGGCTTCGTAAAGCCCAAGCCGCATGGTTCCACCCATTTGCGAATTTTCTAACTTTGCAACCTGTTCTGCCATTGTTGCAATTACCGGATGTTTAGCTTCTGGCTCGAACTCACTTGAGGTTGCACCCGTGATCCCGACCACGTTTCTAGCAAATTCAATCACCATGCACTGCAATCCGAGGCAAAGCCCAAGCACTGGGATTTTGTTTTCTCTGGCAAACTTCAAGGCACCGAGTTTTCCTTCAATACCTCTGATTCCAAATCCACCGGGAATACAGATTCCATCCATGTCGGAAAGATTTGTGAGTGCGCCTGCTTCAGTTTCACAATCGTCGGATTTAACCCAGTGAATCTTTACTTTGCAACTTTGAGCAAATCCGCCGGCCCGCAGTGCTTCGGTAACGGAAAGGTAAGCATCTGGCAGATCAATGTACTTACCAACTAAGGCAATGTTGACCTCTTGCTTTGGTTGGTGCACAGCATCCAGCACTGGCTGCCAATTTGACCAATCAACATCCTTTGCATTTAGATCAAGTGACTTGATGATGTAACTGTCTAATCCCTCAGAATGTAAAACCTTTGGAATGTCATAGATACTCGCAGCATCAGCGGCAGTGACCACTGCCTCTCGATCAACGTCACACATCTGAGCAATTTTGTTTTTTATTGAGTCAGGTAGCTCTCGATCGGCGCGACAAACTATTGCATCAGGCTGAATTCCAAGTGAGCGCAGTGTTGCTACCGAGTGTTGGGTTGGTTTGGTCTTGAGTTCTCCAGATGGCTGCAGGTATGGCACCAAAGTGACATGAACAAAAAACACATTGTCTTTGCCGATTTGCTGTCTTACTTGGCGAGCCGCCTCCATGAATGGCAATGACTCAATGTCTCCAACCGTGCCACCAATTTCGGTGATGATCACATCAGGCTTTGGATCCAAGCTTGCCTGCAAGCGCATGCGGTGCTTCAGCTCGTCGGTGATGTGCGGGATGACCTGAACTGTTGCTCCAAGGTAATCACCCCGACGCTCCTTGGCAATGACGGTGGAGTAAGCCTGGCCAGTAGTCACATTCGCAGCAGCGGTCAGATTGATATCTAGAAAACGCTCATAGTGGCCGATATCCAAGTCAGTCTCGGCGCCGTCATCTGTGACAAACACCTCACCATGTTGAAAAGGGTTCATGGTTCCTGGATCGACGTTTAGATAAGGATCCAGTTTCTGCATAACGACGGATAATCCGCGGGCTCTGAGGAGATTTCCAAGGGAGGCAGCTGTAAGGCCTTTGCCTAATGAAGAGGCGACGCCTCCGGTTACGAACACATGTCGAACAATTCCAGAGCTAACCGCCATGGAACTTCAATCTATCACCCTTTACCCATACGTTGGGCAAAGACATGAAATTAACCTCGCAGTTCAAGCAATTCTTTTGCGTGTGATAAAGCGATTTCTGACTCAGCATTTCCAGAGAGCATTCTCGCCAGCTCCTGCTCCCTTTCGGCCTGGCTCAAGACACTGACGCTGGAAGCGGAAACACCGCCAGATGAGTCTTTGAAAATCCTTATTTGATGATCCGCAAAAGCGGCCACCTGCGGCAGGTGGGTAACCACTATTACCTGAGTTGATCGAGCTAATTCCCTGAGCCTTCTTCCGAGCTCAATCGCTGCCCCACCTCCAACGCCGGCATCTACTTCGTCAAAAATCATGGTCGGCAGTGGGCTCTTTCCAGCCAGCACCAATTCAATGGCCAACATGATGCGACTGAGTTCGCCGCCGGATGCCCCTTTTGCGAGAGGCCTCGGCTCAGAACCAGAGCGATTGGCGAGCAGAAATTCGACCCGATCCGCTCCGCTGGCTTCAAAATCCGTTAGCTCGGTGATCGAGATCTGCAGTTGCGCATCTCCCATCGCGAGGTGGCCAAGCTCTTCACTTACCCGCTTCGAAAGTTCCTTCGCTGTCTTTTTACGCTGGTCCGTCAAATCCTTCGCGGCAGAGGAAAGCTGTGACTCCAAAGCCGCCAGTTGAATTTCCAACTTTTCGATTTGCTCGTCCGAATTATCTAGGTCCAGAAGCTGGGATTGAAGAACGGGTAGATGCTCAACCAACTCGTCGATGGTTGATCCGTATTTGCGCTCAAGTGCAACCAACTCTGACTTGCGACGCTGCAATTGATCCAAAGTTTGCGGGTCAGCTTCCAAGTCAGTTAGGTAGGACGAAAGCTGAAGGGCAATTTCATTGATAAGGCCGGTAGCTTCAGCAGCCAAATCCGCAATCTCTCGAAGCTTGCTATCAGAAGAGCTCTCCAGAACTCGCTTTGCTCGTCCAATTTGGCTGCGGGCGTCCAGTTCCTCCCCCGCCAACAGCTCATGGGCTTCGGATGCTGCTAGTCGAAGTCCCTCCACATTGCTAAGGCGAGCGAGTTGCTCAGACAGCGTCGATAGTTCCCCAGCCTTAGGTTCAAGTCGCTCCAAATCGGCGATTTGTTCCTTGAGCTTGGCGATGCGGAAGGCATCTTGCTCCGAAGATGAACGCATCCTATTTAATCTTTGCTCAAGCTCACGAAATTGAGTGTAAGTCTGGCTGTAACTGGCCAGTGAGGAAGCAATTGCCTCGCCGCCGAATTCGTCCAAAGCATCACGCTGTTTTGCAATTGACTTTAGGCGAATCTGTTCGGATTGACCGTGGACCGTTACTAGCTCTTGAGCTACTGAGTTCAAAGTTGATACTGGCACAGAAGCTCCGCCGATTGCCGCTCTTGATCTGCCATCTGTGCTGACGGTTCGATTAATCAGAATCTCCCCGCCACTTACCTCTGCCCCCAACTCTGCCAGCTTGTTTTGCAAGTGAGGATCGGCAGAAATGATCCTGCCCTCGACCAGGAGTTGTTTTTCGCCACTTCGGACCACCGAAGAGTCTGCTCTCTCCCCAAGCAGTAATCCAAGTCCTGTTAGCAGCATGGTTTTTCCCGCACCGGTTTCACCTGTAATAGCAGTGAAGCCAGGCTGTAGCTCTAATTGAGCAGAGCTAATTACTCCCAGTGATCGAATTGAGAGTGTCTCTATCAATCATCGCTCCCCGGTCCGCGCCAACCCGAGACAGGTAAATTGAACTTCCTAACTAGGCGGTTAGCAAATGGTTCGTCACTTAGCGTGACCATTTCGACCGACTGGGAACCCCTGGTGATCTCAACTCTCGCCCCTAGTGAGAGTTCAAAAGTCCTTCGACCATCGCAAGACATGATTCCCCCGCCCTGCGATCGCTGCAGGACCTCGATTGCCACGGATGAGTCGTTATCAATTACAAAAGGTCTTGAAAAAAGAGCGTGGGCGCTGATTGGCACTACCACGAATGCATCGACGTTAGGCCAAACCACCGGACCACCAGCACTGAAAGCGTAGGCCGTGGAACCAGTTGCAGTGGAAACCAAGACCCCATCACATCCAAAACTGGAGAGTGGTCGCTGCTCGACTTCCAGCACAATCTCTAGCATGCGCTCCCGAGCGCTCTTTTCGACGGCAACCTCATTTAGAGCCCAGCTACTAAAAACCGCTTTTCCATCTTGCCAAACTGTGACATCTAGGGTTGTCCGCTCACGCACGGAAAATTTGCCTGCTAGGACTTTTGCTAATACTTCATCCAGCTCACTCTTTTCGGCTTCGGCCATGAATCCGACGTGTCCCAAATTAACTCCGAGGATGGGAGCTGGCTGACTTCTGAGAACCTCTGCCGCTCGCAAAATTGAGCCGTCGCCTCCTAGAACAATCGCCATGTCTACTTTTTCACCGCGATATTCGACTAGCCCGTTAGAGCCATCAACCAAAGATTGAATTCTTACCAGGTCTTCGGCAGGAACGAAACAATTGACATTTTTTTCAGTAAGAAGCTTGCAAACTGCGATCGCTGTAGAGGCAGCACTTTTGTCAACTGCACTGCTAATTATCAGTACTTTTTTCAATCTGCCTCCCTTATCAACTACCAGATTAGTCAGTAAACAGACCCTGAAGCGCAGTCCTCCACAGCTAGTTCAGGTCAACTAGTAGCGGCAAGGGGTTTACTGGTTGACCGGCGCGAAGGTGAGCCAAATACTCAACATTTCCCTTACCGCCAGTTATTGGCGAGGACGTTAGCGCAAGCAAGCTAAAGCCAGCATCTGATAGCCCCTGTATTGCCTGCTCCAAACCTGAGCGTCGACGCGAAGGGTCAACAACCACGCCTTGCGAATTGAGGTCTTTTCGTTGCAGCTCGAACTGCGGCTTGATTAGGACTATAAAGTCGGCATTTGGTGCGCAGTTAAGAATTTGTCTAGCAACCAATCGAAGAGAGATAAAACTTAAATCCACGACAACCAGTTGAATTTCGTCCGGTGCAATTGGCAATTTCGCCGGGTCGACGTCTCTTATGCTGACGCCAGATAGATTAATAACACGGTCATCCTGCTTTAGCTCGGGTGAGAGTTGGTCGCTGCCAACATCAAGAGCGATGACCAATTCCGCTCCCCGTTCAAGCAAAACTTGAGTGAAGCCACCGGTTGATGCTCCAACATCGAGACAGTACTTTGGAACTCTGACCTTGAACTGAGAAAGGGCGTGCAGAAGTTTCTCGGCGCTGCGCGAAACATAGCTAGCTTGCAAAACGACTAACTTATCGCTCGCACTAACCTCAAATGCGGGTTTCTTAGAGACTTCACCATTTACAAGCACTTGCCCGTCAGCTATCAATCGAGCCGCTTGATTTCTTGATCTGACAAGGCCCCGCTCAACTAATGCGAGGTCCAATCTCACTGGTTGAGCAAATTCTCTAATTCAGTAATTAGCGAACTCAGCGCTGCTACTTGCTCAGAGAAATCTAGTTGTTCTATTTCAGAAAGCTTCGCTTCAAACTGTTCCACGCTAATTCACCAACTCTGCCGCCACTTGAAGACCATAGATTGGTCGCCCACTACTCCAGACTAAGTTAGTTGCCGCCCGAATGGTGTCAATGGCGGCCGAGTTTCCTGCCGCGAGCAAAAGTTTGTCTCCAACAAACGCAACCTCGCTATTTCCAACGCGGCAAGAGAAATTATCCAATTTTGCTTCTGGATAGTCTTCGAAGAGCGAGCCAAGATCCTGGATGATGAAGCTTGGACGCTCATCAGACTTTGCTCCTAGCAATTCTTTTTTGCCGGCTATGCCGGTCATTACGCAAGCCGATGCCAGACCAGCCCCGTTCGCCCCCTTGATGTCGGTGTCTAGCCGATCGCCAATCACCAAAGGATTTGAGACTCCCAGCTGCCTTATAGCTGCATCAAAGATTGGTCTAAATGGTTTGCCTGCGAATTCGGGCAAAAGTCCAACCGCGGTATGCACAGCTCCGACCAATGTTCCATTGCCGGGAGCGATTCCTCTCTCAAGCGGGATGGTCCAGTCTTGATTTGTTGCAATCCACATCGCTCCAGCTTGGATAGCAAACGCGGCCTCTGCCAGCTGCGGCCAACCAACGTCGGGACTGAACCCCTGCAAAACCGCTACCGGTTGATCATTTGCGGAGTCGACCACTTCGAAGCCTTGCTTGGCAACTTCAGTTCGCAAACCCTCGCCACCAACCACCAGCACTTTTCCGCCGGAAAGTTTGCTCGCGAGTAACTTGGCTGCCGCTTCAGCGCTCCCCATGATTTGATTTGGCAAAACCTCGATGCCAAAAGCATCCAGCTGCTGCGCGATTTGCTCGGGAGTCCTGGCAGCGTTATTTGTTATGTAGCCAATCTTTTTTCCCAGTTGCTGAGCGCGCTTGATTGACTCAACTGCGCCAGTGACCGACTTCTTGCCGCGATAAACCACGCCATCTAGGTCTAGCAGCAAAGAGTCAAATTTATCGATCAGCATTACTTCTCTTCGTGAAGATTAACCGTTTCGTCTTCGGTATCTGTCAGGGCCTGTTCGGCTTTTTCAGCCAGCTCATCCCACTTGGTTCCGTCTTGATTGAGCTCTCGAAGAATCTCAGCGTAGGAGCGGAAAAGAAGTGGCGACTGTTCGAAGACGTTTTTCGGGCTGAGTTCTGGTATTTCAAGCTCCTGCTTAGCCAATTCAGTTTGCCCTAGGTCAAGCCTTGCTCCGCTTAGGGCAATGGCTAAATTAATCCGAACACCAACTGGTAGCTTGCTGCGATCAATTCCATTTGCTTGAGCTAAAGCTTTCTCGGCTCTACCCAAACCTCGCTCGGAGTCGACGATTAGTGGGATTTGATCGTTCGAGCCAGAAATTCTGCGGTGGGTAAGTAGCTCCCGCAGGGCCAATGCGTAATCGCCAGTTGTGTAGGCAGTCACACCCAAGGTCTCGCGGACAACTGCAATACGACCAGCTTTCTTCGCCGCCGCCAAGGCATGACGATGAGCAAGTTTAGGGTCATCATCAATTAGTAGTGCAACCATTTGTAAATGGCGTGCGACGATTTCTTGGTTTTCAGGACTGAGAGTCTTCAGCTGCGCTCGAACGCTGATATGAAGGTCTTCAGCCTGCACATCATCGGGGATGGCTGGGAAATCAAACTTCTCGCGAGCTGCTTGATCAGGTCTTGGTCTTGGTTTATCAGATCGAAATGGTTTTCTATCTCGATCATATGGCTTTCGCTCTTGCGGCTTACCGCGAGAAAACTTTTGGTCTCGTGCAGCGGGTCTGCCCGTGCCAGCCTTGCGCGGTGGTCGTCTATCCATCATGTTTCAGTCCTTAAAGAGAAATGGCC
>CAZTLT010000054.1:0-4682 GCA_964614615.1 uncultured Aquiluna sp.
GCGATGGCCTCCCCCTCGCGATCTTCATCTGTTGCAAGATAAAGCTCGTCGCATGTCTTGAGGGCTTGCTTGAGCTCCGTCACCGTCTTGTTCTTGCCGGCAGAAATCACATAAAAAGGTGTGAAGTCATTTTCGATGTCGATGGAGAACTTGGCCAGCGATGGGCTGGCCTTCTTTTGCTCGGCAGGAATCTCCTTGGCCTCGGCCAGATCCCGGATGTGACCAACTGAGGCCATGACCGAAAAGTCATCGCCCAAGTACTTGGCTATCGTCTTGGCCTTGGCAGGCGACTCGACAATTACCAGCTTCTTGCCCAAGTGGTTACCCCTAGTCCTTCTGGGCCGCCTCCGCCTTTGCGCTCAGTGGCAGCCCTAAGTCATTCTTACCAGCGCTTACGCTGACAACTCCACCGACAATACGGCAGGAATCTAGGTTTGCGCCATTCACCCGCGCAATTTCGGCCGCAATTGGGCAGGGATAGCCAGCAATTATGCCAATCCGACTATCTGATCCAGCCAGGGCAGCCAGGTCGGCAATCATCTGAATCCGGCTTTGCTGGCGTGAAATATCTAGCGCTAAGCCGCAGGCGAGGGCAAGAAAAGTGATCAAGCCACAAAACAAAATCAAAATGGTAGCCGCCGATCCGCGCTCTAACCCACCGCTATGGCGCAATATTCACTCTCCATCAAAAGCCAAGGCGATCTCAAACTTAGGCACTCGAAACCCTCTTCTTGAGAAGTTTTCAACTCGTAGCCTGCTGGTGCAGAAACTGGCTGTCCTAGCGAATGCAGCCTCGCCAGCTGCATGGCAGTTAGTTCGAGCTTGATGGCCGACAGCGCGAGTGGGAAAAGTCCCAGCAGCAAAGTCACCGCCAAGATCAGTGCCGGTGTGACCAGCATGAACTCAGCGGTGACCGCTCCTTTATCACTACGAAATGCCAAGGGCTCTTGCCACCAGACCAAATAGCAATTGTCTTACTTCTTCACTTCGCATTATCAGCAGCATTAGCCCAGCGAAGGCAACGCCTGCCAATGTTGCAATCGCATACTCTGCCGTAATGGCACCTCGCTCACTCATTAGTGTTTTCATTTTTCTCCTTTCTTAGTTGGTTAGCCCCACCAGAGTTGGTGGGATGGTGAAAAGCATGAAGGCCGGAAGAGTGGTAAGTCCCAGCGGAATAAGGAGTCGGACTGATAAGACTCGGGCAATTTCTATTTTTTCCGACAGCTGCTTTTGCAGACTGTTCTCAATTTCGCTGCCTACTAATTTGGTGAGTGCTGCGCCAGTGCGATTGGTGAGTGCAATCAAATCTGAGACTTTTGGATGATCTAGTAGCTCTGGAAATCGCTTTGCGATTTGGCCGGAAGTTAGTCCGGTAGCAATAGCGATTGAGAATCGCTGAAGTTCTGAAATTTGGAAGTTTTCGTCAAGTGTAAGAAGTAGTCGTTTGCTGATTCGGTGCCCCAAATACAGCAGCCCTGCTCCCAGCACAATGGAAATGAAAACCAGCGGGTTGACTAGAGCCCGCGGGCTACTGACACCGGTTAGAAAAGTCAGCGCCAGGGTCAGCAGTGGCAGCCAGAGCAACAGGCGCTTGGTCGCCTTCGGCATCGCCAGCGCCTGAGCCAGTTCCGCTCTGGCCTTGGCAGTGCTTTCCTGCTGAGTAGAGAGTGATATAAGAAGTGTCTTGAGCGGGGCACCGAGCTCAATTGCCAATTCGACCTCGCTGGGAAGCAGTTGAATCTTCAGCTCGCTGAGGGAGCTTTTGAGGTCGACCCCTGCGTCCAACAGGGAAGACAGCGATCTATAGTCCATCAGATTCTCACTAGCTGAAGCTGATCTTGGACCAGCTTTGCTTTGGCGATGGCCGCTACCCTTCGAAGTGGGGTGCGCTCAAGTTGAATAAAGAGATCTATGGAACTGGCTAAGTGATGGGTTAGTTCTTTTGAAAAGCCAGCCAGTAGGCCAAGAATTGTCAGCCGCTGCGGGATTTGCTCTAATGAAGTGGCGTGGAGGGTCGTTAGGGAGCCCGGGTGGCCATTACTGACCGCTTGCAAAAAAGCAACCAATTCATCTTTTCTTACCTCACCCACCACCACCCGATCTGGTCGCATTCTCAGCGACTGAACGACCAGATTGCTAAGCGTAATTTCACCTACGCCTTCTTGATTGTTTTCTCTCGCCGTCAAGGCGATAGCAGGAAAGTCCAAAAACAGCTCAGGCACTTGCTCGATTGTGATTATGCGCTCTTTTAGACCTGCAAGCAGTGCTCGTAACAAAGTGGTTTTGCCGCTTGAGGTTGGACCAGAAATAACAATTGTCTTTTTCTGCTCAATTGCAGATTGCAAAAACGCAGCCTGCTCGGAGCTAAGCATTTTGTTTTCAACCAGAGAGTGCATCGATGCAAACTCAGCCGAGTGAACTCTCACGCTTAGGCTTGCTTGATTCGATATGCCATGCGGGAGCAGCATGTGCAAACGAAATGTATCAATCGAGAGATCGAGCATGGGAGATGCAATATCAAGGCGAGCGCCGGCATCAAAAGCTAACTGTCGAAGTGCTCGCTCCAGTTCCTCTGAAGAAGCAAATGGCGACTTAACCGACTGCAGCCCTTGCCCGCAGTCAACCAGGCACTGATTACCAAATAGCAAAACGTCTTTCACGCCCGTGATTTGGATCAGTGGTGTCAGCCAGCTTGGAATGCTCATAGCCAGAGCTTGCCGAGGAAGTGATTGAAGGGTTTCTCAAAAAGAAAAGCTGTGGAAAAAGAAGGGGCGGTAGCTTTGGGGGAAAGCTACCGCCGACTACCGGGGTCTAAATGGGGGGATGTCCCCCGGTAGAAACTGACCTAAGTCAGCCGATACAGAATAAGCAGAAATTGCCCAAAAGTGTTCCCCATTTGGGGGACTTTCTACAAATTCACAGTCTTTTCAGAGGCGGGTTTTCTGGCAAGATTGGCCCCAGTAAGGACAACGATGTCAAAGCCAGAAATAGAGAATCTGCTGAGTGAAAACCGCAGATTTGCCCCCTCCGAGGCGTTTGCTGCCGCGGCCATTGCCCAGCCTGGGATCTATGAAGAGGCTAACGACTGGGAAACTTTCTGGGCTAACCAAGCGCGCAAACTGCACTGGCATAAACCCTTTACTAAAACCCTCGACTTCTCTGATGCTCCTTTTGCTAGATGGTTTGAGGATGGCGAGCTCAACGTCAGCTATAACTGTCTGGATCGCCACGTTGAGGCTGGCTGGGGTAAGCGAATTGCACTGTTTTTTGAGGGCGAACCCGGTGACAGCAAAACCTACACCTATCTTGATTTGCTAACCGAAGTAAAGAAGGCAGCCAACCTGCTGACCAAGCTTGGAATCAAAGCCGGTGATCGAGTGGCAATTTATATGCCGCTGATTCCCCAAGCCATCATTGCCATGCAGGCGGTAGTGCGAATAGGTGCTGTTCACTCGGTGGTGTTTGGCGGCTTCTCTGCTGACTCGCTTGCTGCCCGCATCCAAGATGCCGGAGCAAAACTCGTGATTACCGCGGATGGTGGATATCGAAAAGGAAAAGCATCCGCTCTAAAACCGGCGGTTGATGATGCGCTAGCTGATGAGAAATGTCCCTCGGTTGAAAAAGTTTTGGTCGTCAAGCGCTGCGGAAATGAAATTGCGTGGGATGCCAATCGCGATCTTTGGTGGGAGGAGGAAATGGCGCTGGTTGATAAGGAGCACGTCGCCCAGGGCTTCAACGCCGAGCACCCGCTATTTATTCTTTACACATCAGGCACTACCGGTAAGCCAAAGGGAATTCTTCACACCACCGGTGGCTACCTTACGCAGGCATCTTTCACCCACAAAAATGTTTTTGATCTGCACGAGGCGCAAGATGTTTACTGGTGCACGGCGGATGTGGGTTGGATAACCGGTCACAGCTATGTTGCCTACGGACCGCTCGCCAACGGCGCAACCCAGGTGATTTATGAGGGAACCCCGGATACCCCAGACTGGGGCAGATGGTGGGACATCATCCAGAAGTATCACGTCAACATTTTCTATACCGCACCAACCGCCATCCGTTCGTTCATGAAGCTCGGAAGCAAAGTGGTGAGTCACTACGACCTTTCTTCACTGCGCCTACTTGGTTCTGTTGGGGAGCCAATTAATCCAGAAGCTTGGATCTGGTATCGAGCTGTGATTGGTTTAGGTAAGACACCAATTGTTGATACTTGGTGGCAGACCGAAACCGGCGCCATCATGATCTCTCCGCTCCCTGGCATCACCGCCACCAAACCAGGCAGTGCCATGAAACCCCTGCCCGGAATTAGCGCCAGCGTTGTCGATGATGATGGAAAAGAAGTTGGAAACGGCCACGGCGGCTACCTAACCATCAACCAACCCTGGCCATCAATGCTGCGCGGAATTTGGGGAGACCCAGAGCGATTTAAGCAAACCTACTGGTCGCGCTTCCCCGGTCGCTACTTCGCGGGCGATGGTGCAAAGCTGGACGATGACGGTGATCTTTGGCTTCTCGGCCGCGTGGATGATGTGATGAACGTTTCTGGCCACCGTCTTTCCACCACTGAGATTGAATCGGCGCTGGTGGCCCATCCGTTCGTCGCGGAGGCTGCGGTGGTTGGGGCAAACGATGAAACAACCGGTCAAGCGGTAGTTGCCTTTGTGATTCTTCGAAGA
>CAZTLT010000054.1:4692-7093 GCA_964614615.1 uncultured Aquiluna sp.
GCCAACTTGATCACACTGGCAACGAGGCCGATGTCAGCAAAGAATTGCGCGAGCACGTAGCCAAGCTGATTGGTCCAATCGCCAAACCGAGAACCATTTTTGTTGTGAGCGAGCTTCCAAAGACGCGCTCTGGAAAAATCATGCGCAGACTTCTCCGGGACGTTGCTGAAGACCGACCCATTGGAGATGTCACTACTCTCGCCGATACAACAGTGATGGAGACGATCAAGACCAGAATCGGTGCTGGGGCGGAAGACTAATTGATCACAATTCGACAAGCAACGCTGGCTGACCAAAACGATATTCTTTCGCTGCTTCGCAGTTACTGCGATGAGGCAAATGCTCCCCAAACTGATGAGCACCTACTAGCTGGACTCGTTCCACTGCTATCAGAAAATCCACACGGTGTTGTCTTGGTTGCTGAGAAAGAAAAAATAGTTGGCTATGCGATTTTGACCTGGGGTTGGGGAATTGAGTCTGGTGGCCAAGAGGCACTGGTAGATGAGATGTTGGTTATGCCCGGCATGCGAGGCCAAGGAATTGGAGAAAAGCTACTTCAGGCCTGCCTCGCTAGAGCCAAGCAGCACGGAGTGAAAGTGGTTTTCCTCGAAACTGAAAAAGATAATCCAAAATCCCGGAAGCTCTACAGCAAACTTGGTTTTGAAGAAGAAACTTCTATCTGGATGAGCAAGCGACTCTAAGAGAACTCAACAATCAGTTCAACTTCGACCGGTGCATCAAGTGGCAACACCGCGACACCCACCGCGCTCCTGGCGTGAATTCCTCTTTCACCGAATATTTGCTCGAGCAATTCACTTGCACCATTTACAACCGCTGGCTGCTGAGTGAACGAAGGGTCAGATGCAACAAAGCCAACGACCTTGACGACTTTCGTCACTCTGTCCAAATCACCAATCACACTCTTGATAGCTGCCACTGCATTTAGCGCGCAGATTCGAGCAATTTCTTTTGCCTGCTCGGCTGTTAGGTCTTTGCCAACCTTGCCAGTTGCGACTAGCTTCCCCTCGACCAGCGGAATTTGACCAGCCGTGAAGACTAGGTTGCCGGAAATCACGGCAGGAACATATGCCCCGGCGGGAGTTGCGACTTGCGGCAGCGAAATGCCCAAATCACTGATTCTTTGATTAGCGCTCACTCGGCCACCCGCTTGAAGAAGGCGATCAGGCCACCCTGTGGACCGGTAATTACCTGGACCAGTTCCCAGCCCTGTTTTCCCCAGGTATTGAGGATTTCGGTTTCCTTATGCAGAAGTAGGGGTGTAGTGACGTATTCCCACTTGGTCATTCTCAGCTCCGTATCAGATTTGGCAAGGTAACCTAGAGTCTATGTCGAGCAAGCCATCCTCCTCGACGCTCGGAACCCTCCTAAAGTTCGGGTTTTTGAGCGCTATCGCTGGCCTACTGTCGGTGGCACTATTTGCCCCAGTGGTTGCAGTAGCGGGAGTTGCCGCTACCACGGGAGTAGCTGCCTTTGAAGGACTGCCCGACTATATCAAACCCATCAATGCTTCTCAGGCCTCCAACGTCTACGCAATTAGAAACGATGAGCCTGAGCTGATTGCCACCTTCTATCACGAAAACCGCATCGAGATCCCGTTCGAGAAAATGTCCCCCGCTTTGGTGGATGCGGTAGTGGCAGTTGAAGACCCCCGCTTCTATCAGCACCCAGGTGTGGATGTCATCTCGCTGATTAGAGCCGGTCTTACCAACCTTGCTTCTTTTGGTGAGGGTCCAGGTGCATCGACCATCACCATGCAGTACGTCAGAAGTTCACTGGTGGAAGCTGCCAATCTATCTGGCGATGCTGAGGCGATTGCAGCAGCAACCGAGGTCACCATTCCTCGTAAACTTCGGGAAATCAGACTTGCCATTGCGCTTGAAGGACAGGCCACCAAAAAAGATATTTTGGCTGGATACCTCAACCTGGTGTTTCTTGGAAACCAGATCAATGGAGTTGAAACCGCTAGTCAGTACTACTTTGGTATTCCAGCAAGTGACCTAAATGTCCCGCAAGCCGCCTATCTAGCTGGCATGCTCAAGTCACCTAATGATTACAAACCAGATGACGCTGAAAATCTAGATCGCGGAATCGGTCGCAGAAACTACGTGCTGCAGCGAATGGCTGACGAGGGTTATCTGACCCAAGAAGAAGCAGACCGCTTCAAAGAGTCGCCAGTTCAAACCAAGATCACTCCGGTTGAGGCTGGTTGTGAACTAAATCAAACCACCGCATTTTTCTGCGACTACACCGTCTGGACAATCAGAAACTCACCTGAGTTTGGTCAAACCCCAGAAGACAGAGAAATGCTGCTTCGCCGCGGTGGCCTAGACATCTACACCACCTTAGATTTAGACATTCAGCAAACCGCCTGGGATGCAAC
>CAZTLT010000055.1:0-7050 GCA_964614615.1 uncultured Aquiluna sp.
TTCTTTCTGGGGCTGGTTTTACTAGCAACCGCGCAGGAGGTGAACCAGCTTTATCTGGCTTGGTTTTTGTTGGGCATTGGCGGCTCGATGGGTAATTACGATGCAGCGTTTGCAACAGCGGTTAATTTCTTTGGCAATAAGTCAAACCAAGTAATTGCTGGCATCACTGTTTTTGCAGGCTTTTCTTCCACTATTTCTTGGCCAATCACCACGTTTTTGGAGCAGACCTATGACTGGCGAGCAGCCATTTGGTTCTGGGCTGCTATGCACATCGTGATTGGCCTTCCCCTTCACCTCACCATTCCCAGGTCTGAGAAGAAGGACATTCCTGATCTAACTGGTCCTATTCGAAAGCTGGTTAAGAACAAGTTCCGGTTTGATCCGCTGGTGGTGGTGTTTGCGATGATGTTTGCTCTTCAAGGATTCATCGTCTCTTCGGTCAACACCACGCTTCCTTTTATGCTCGGTGAGTTGGGAGCTGATCTGCAGCTGGCGCTGTTGGCCTCTGTTCTGCTTGGTCCATTCCAGGTTCTGGCGAGAGTTTTGCTGGTTGCGCTCACTGACAAGGCAACACCGATTCTGGTAGCAGCTATTTCAATTGCTGCTCATCCGCTTGGTGTTGTGTTCATTTGGCTACTGGGTCCTGCTGGAATTTTGCCGTTTGTGATGCTGCATGGCATCGGGGTTGGTTTGAATCCGTTTATCAGGGGATCGCTGCCGCTTCTCTTTTTTGGATCAGATCGGTTTGGTCAGCGCCAGGGATACATCATGATGCCATCAAAAATATTGGGTGCTTTGTCGCCAACTCTGCTGACTCTGATGCTGCTTGCGAATCCGCAGCTGGCAATCCTTGGAACTTTTTCGATGGGTGCTGTTTCCGCACTACTTCTGTTCTGGGTCTATTTGATTTATAAGGCAAGAAATCCTCGTCACCCAGAAACCGGTGAGATTAGGGAAATCAGTTAGCGCCTGAGCAAATCTTCTTGGTTGCCAGATTCAATCCAGCTAATTAGTCCAGGCCAAGGTCCCCAACCATCATCGAGAGAAAAGTGGCCAGCGCCAGGAAAAATAATGGGTTTGGTTTGAAGCGGCTGCTCATAGATTTGAATTCCTCTGGGTAGCCACTTGTCATTATCGGATGCAATAACCGTTAGTTCTTTCGCCCATCTTTTTGCTTGCTCTGCAAGTAGTGGATTGCTCAGGTCCAGTGGCTCACCCTCAATGCCATCTGTTTCATCGGTCAGAGTTGGATCAGGTGGTGCTACTAGTAGCGCTCGGTCAAAGGATTTATTAAATAAGTTATTCAGTGCACCATATAGCCAGTTGGTGGTGCCGAGCGAGTGAGCAATCACTATCTTTGCTTCACCTGCTGCCTCATCCATCATGTTGGACTCTTGCCTAAGCAGTTCTTGCCAGTCGGTGGGGTTGGGACGATCAGGGTTTGGAAACTGTGGATACCAGACTTGGTGGCCCCTGGATCTGAGCTCGGCTGCAGTTAGGCGCAGCCAGTGGCCTTCTGGTCTTTTGTTGGTCCAGCCGTGTAGGAGCAGGACTTTCTTCATATTTCTAGCGTAAAACAGGCCACGGGACTCCATAGTAACTTCCTTGGGCCGCAAGTGTACGGGTAACCACACATCTGACCCTAGATTTAACTCATACCAACGCTGGGTATGGTGGGGTCAACTTTTGGCTGAATATGATGCTGATCAAGCGCCAGATTCGATTGCAGAGGAGTAAATGTATTACTGGATTTGGAGAAATTTGCGAGGAAAAAGGACTTCTAAGTCACTCCAAATATTGCTGTTGGCTGGCCTTATGGTCTGGATCCTATTTTTTGTAGTTTTCCCTTGGTTGGATACATGGATCCTTGAAGATCCCACATTAGAGGGCTGAAGAGAGCCCGAGAGGCTTACTCATTTCTCAGGCAGTTGGATCAGAGATTCCCACGTAAACAGTCTCGAGGTATTCCTCGATACCCTCGTGGGATCCTTCTCTACCAAGCCCGGACTGCTTAACACCACCAAATGGACCAGCTGGGTTAGAAACCAATCCGGTGTTTAGTCCAAACATTCCAGTCTCCAGCCGCTCTGCTAGGCGCAGTCCGCGGTTGAGGTCTTTGGTGAAGGCATAGGCAACCAGTCCGTACTCGGTGTTGTTAGCCATCTTGATCGCCTCGTCTTCGGTCTTGAAGCTGACGATTGGGGCAACCGGACCAAAGATTTCGTTTGATAGAACATCGCTGTTTGCAGGGACATTTACCAGCACGGTTGGTGGGTAGAAGTAGCCCTCGCCCGCCGGGATCTCGCCGCCAAGCACAACCTTGGCGCCTTTTTGCTTCGCGTCCTCAACCAGTGCGTGCACGCCCTGTCTTGCCTTTTCTTCAATTAGCGGACCAATGTTGGCGCCATCTTCCAGACCTCTCGCCACCTTTAGCTTTGACATCTTGTCTGTTAGTCGCTTGGCAAACTCATCGGCCACGCTTTCGTGAACAAGGAAGCGGTTAGCTGCGGTGCAGGCTTCTCCCATGTTTCTGAGTTTTGCCAGCATGGCACCTTCTACTGCCTTATCAAGGTCTGCATCTTCAAAGACTAGGAAGGGTGCATTGCCACCAAGCTCCATAGAAACTTTTAGAACCTGATGTGCAGCATCGGCAATCAGTCTTTGTCCCACTGGGGTTGAGCCGGTGAAGGAAAGTTTTCTCAGTCTGGAGTCCTTGATGATTGGTCCGGTAACAGATCCTGCGGAAGAGGTTTGAATAACATTCAATACTCCAGCTGGCAGTCCAACTTCTTCTAGCGCTTTGGTGAAGAGCAGCGAGGTCAGCGGAGTTAGGTTGGCAGGCTTCAGGATTGATGTGCAGCCGGCAGCAATCGCCGGACCAATCTTTCGAGTTGCCATCGCCAGTGGGAAGTTCCACGGAGTAATCAGCAGGGCTGGTCCAACTGGTTTTTTCAGAACCATCAAACGGTTTTTGCCATCGGGTGCGGTGGTGTAGCGGCCATCAATTCTTGGCGCTTGCTCTGAGAACCAGCGCAGGAACTCTGCCCCGTAGGCAACCTCGCCCTTGGCTTCTGCAAATGGTTTACCCATTTCAAGTGACATCAGAATCGCAAAGTCATCTGCCATCGCGGTAACTTTTTCAAAAGCAGCACGAAGAATTTCTGCTCTGACTCTCGGAGCGGTTCTCGCCCAGCTCTCCTGAGTTTCGTGAGCGGCGGCCATCGCCTTCATGCCATCGGCAGGGGAGGCGTCAGAGATTGACTTGAGGACTTTGCCGGTGGCGGGGTCAATCACATCAAAGGTTGCACCGTTTTCGGCATCCACCCACTTACCAGCGATGTAGAGCTGGGAAGGAACAGAATCTAGGACTCTCTTCTCATCAGCGGCGGTGAAACTCATAGTGCACTCCTCAGGATCCCGAGCACTTCTTGCTCGGAGGGTTTAATCGGATTATTAAGCGTAACCGCGTCTTCGACTGCTGTTTTCGCTAACAGTGGTAAATCTGCCTCGCCGATGCCGTGATCTGAGAGTTTGGTGGCCAGTCCGACCTCTTTGGCCAGCTGGACCAGGGCCAAAATCGCTGCATCGGCATTTTCTGCCTCTGACTTTTCCGTCTTGGCTACCCCCAGCGCCTGACCAATCTTGGCGAGCCTGGCTTGGCGAACTGGCAGGTTGAAGCGCAGGACCTGCTCTAAAACTGTGCAGAGAGCGACGCCGTGCGGGACATTGAAGTGTCCTCCGAGGGAGTGGCCAATGCCGTGAACAAGTCCGAGGCCAGTGTGAGAGAAACCAACCCCAACAATGTGTGAGGCAAGCAGCATGTTGGCTCGAGCCTCTAGGTTGCTGCCTTCTTTGTAAGCAGTTGGCAAATTCTTCATCACTAGTTCAATTGTCTGCAGAGCAATACCGTCTGAGTATGGGTTGTTTCTTATCGACAGGTATGACTCAACCGCGTGAATCATTGCATCCATTCCAGTCGCTGCCGTTGCTTTTGGTGGAAGACCGAGGGTTAGCTCTGGATCCAAAATGGCGGCCTTGGCTAGCGCGGAGGAGTGTCCAACATAGAAACGAACGTGAGATGTTTCATCAGTAATCACACCAAATGCGTTCACCTCGGAGCCAGTGCCAGCGGTTGTTGGTATTGCAATGATTGGCAGTCCTGGACTCGCAAATTGAGTCTGGTAATCAAGTTCGATTCCGCGCTGAGGATTTTTAGCACCCAATGACACACCCTTGGCGGTATCCATGGATGAGCCACCACCAACCGCAATCAAAATGTCAGCATCTGATTTGGACGCAAAGTCTGATCCAGCATCAACGCAAGCGGTGGTTGGATTTGGAGTTACCCCGTCGAATACCTCAACAGCAATTCCAGCTGCCTTCAAGCTATCTTCAATCTTTTTTCTGATGTCTGATTGAGCAATGAAGGAGTCAGTGATGATAAGTGCCTTCTTGGCACCTTCCGCCTTAGCTAGCTCGCCAACTTTTTTGACAGAGCCAGCTCCGAAGTGAGCGGTCGGCTTTTGATCTAGAACCAGTTCAATTTCGGCAATTTTTCTTTCCATTACTTCAGCCTTAGCTCTTGTCCAATTAGGTCTTCATAAAGCTTGATTGGCGTCATCTCGCCGGCTTTGTCGCCATACTGGCTCTTGGCTCGGCGATAGATTTGCTCAACTAGTGAGCTGAGCTCCACTGGCACACCAACCGAGCGAGCAAGGTCAACTGATAGCCCAAGGTCCTTGCAGGCAAGGGCAATTGCAAAGCCCTCGTCATAATCGGAGTGCTCTAGCACGCTCAAGACATCTCTTTCTAGGAAGTTGGAGTTTGCGGGGGAGGCAATCAGTGACTTGCGCAGCGTTGCCAAATCCACACCAGCCTTCACACCAATTGCTAGCACTTCAGCGGTTGCAACTAGGTGAGAGAACCAAAGCTGATTAATCATCAGCTTCACGGCATAGCCAGCTCCAGCACCACCGACGTGGATGATGCGGTCTTTATCTCCCATTCCCTCAAAGACTGGGCGAAGTGCTTGGTATTCGCTCTCGGTGGAGCCAACAAAAATCTGCAAGGTTCCATTGGCTGCGCCAACCGCCATACCGGAAACTGGAGCATCAACGATGTGAAGGTTTCTTCCCTCACTCATTTTTCTTACTCGCTCCGTTACCTCAGGCACTGAGGTGGACATGTCTACCCACCAGCCACCGTCTTTCAAACCAGCAAGCAGACCATTTTCTCCGGTTGCGACCATGTCAACGTGCTTGGGGGTTGGCAGCATCGTGATCACAACATCAGATTGCTCGGCAACCTCTTTCGGGGTATTTGCCCAGCTCGCACCTTTTTGAAGCAGCGGCTCTGCCATTTCTTTGCGAATGTCATTTACTACCAGCGAGAAGCCATTGAGCTGGAGGTTTTTAGTCATCCCTCCACCCATGTTGCCCAGGCCAATAAATCCGATTTTGTTGTTAGTTGTGAACATGGTTTGCTTTCTAGTTGCCGAGGTGTAGCCAGGTGGTTTTTAGTCCGGTGTATGAATCGAGGGCGTGCAATGAACGGTCTCGACCAAATCCAGAATTCTTGAAACCACCAAATGGGACGATGATGTCTGCGACATCAAAAGTATTTATCCAAACGGTTCCAGCTCTAACCGCGCGAGCTACTTTGTGAGCCCTGGTCACATTGCTGGTCCAGACGCTCGCTGCTAGGCCGTATTCGGTGTCGTTAGCAATCTTGATTGCCTCTTCTTCTGATTCGAATGTGATTACGGCAAGCACTGGGCCAAAGATTTCTTCCTGGGCAATTGCGCTCTTAGGCGATACGCCATCTATCACGGTTGGCTGAACGAAGTAGCCGTCCTTTAGATAGGGCTCTGGCGCATCGGTTCCACCACCCAGCACAACGCTTAGGTTTTCCTGCTTGGCGATGTCTAGGTAGTGCTTGATGCGGCCCAGCTGCTTTTGATTGACAATTGCCGATACCTGGGTTCTTGGATCCATTGGATCGCCAAGTACAAATTCTTTACCCTGCTTCACAATCTCCGCTAGCAGTTTGTCTTTGATGGATTTGTGAACGAGCAGTCTGGAACCGCCGTGGCAAGTTTGCCCAGCGTTATAGAAGATTCCCCAGGTAATTGCGGAAGCTGCCGCTGCAATGTCTTCGACATCTTCGAATACTAGGTGAGGGGATTTTCCACCAAGTTCTAGCGCTACCTGCTTGCCGTTTGATTCAGAGGCGTAGCCCTGGAACATTCTTCCAACCGCTGGTGAACCGGTGAAAGTAATTTTGTCTACTTCACTTAGACCAAGTGCTTTGCCCGCTTCGGCGCCTAGACCTGTAACCACGTTGAATACTCCGGCTGGTACACCGGCTTCGAGGGCGAGCTGGGCAATCTTGATTGCACTGAGCGATGCATCCTCGGCTGGCTTGAGAACTACTGAGTTACCAGCCGCTAGTGCGGGCGCAATCTTCCAGGCCGAGATGATTAGTGGGTAGTTCCATGGCACAACCGCTCCGATAACACCAAGTGGTTCTCTGGTTACTGTCACCATTGCGGAGCGTGGAGCAGGTGCCACCTCGCCATAAATCTTGTCAATTGCTTCGCCATACCAGCGGTATGTTCTTGCAGCCGATGGAACATCTACGTTAATGGCATCTGAGATTGGGTGTCCAGTATCTAGCGACTCCAGTAGCGCTAGTTCTTCTTTGTGCTCCAAAATCAAATCGGAGAGTTTGTAGAGAACCTTCTGTCTGGCTCTGGGATCCAGCTTTGCCCAGCTGCCCTTTTCGAACTCTCTTCTTGCAGCAGCAACTGCCAGTTCAACATCTGCTTTGTCACCTTTGGCAATTTCGCCAATGACGCTGCCATCTCTTGGGGCAATTACCTTGATGGTTTGTTTGTTCTCGGCGTCCCTGAGTTTGCCGTCGACAAACATCCTGCCTTCAACGCTTAGTCCTTTGGCTTTTTGCAGCCACTGCTCTTTAGTCATTATTCGCACCGGTTTAGTTAGATCCGGTACTTGTCTATCGCATCTTGGTTGAGTTGAACACCCAGGC
>CAZTLT010000056.1:0-7006 GCA_964614615.1 uncultured Aquiluna sp.
GGAGGGCAAAGTAGTAGGGGACAAAGAATGGCAGAAGTCTGGCAAGGAGCACAGCTGGCTCCACTTCACTCGCCACTCCCCCTTCAGCAAGGGCGACATGAACATTATTGTTCGTGGTGAGGGGCACTACATCTACGACTCCAAGGGAAACCAGTTGATTGATGGCCTGTCTGGACTTTTCACCTGCAACGCCGGACATGGCAGACCTGAATTAGCTGCGGCTGCCCAAAAGCAGATGTTAGAACTGGATTTCATGCCGCTTTGGTCCTACGGTCACCCGCGGGCAATTGAACTTGCCGAAAAGCTGCTGTCGATCGGCCCTGAGGGTATGAATCGAATTTTCTTCACAACAGGTGGAACAGAGGGTGTTGAGTCTGCCTGGAAGATTGCCAAGCAGTACTTCAAAATGACTGGCAAGCCACAGAAACACAAAGTAATTTCGCGCATGACGGCCTATCACGGCACAAGCCACGGAGCGCTATCCATTACCGGCATCCCAGCGTTCAAGCAAATGTTTGAGCCGTTGGTCCCATCTGCCTTCAGGGTGCCAAACACTAACTACTACCGTGCACCGCACGAGTTCGCTAACGAGGACGAATTTGGAATCTGGGCTGCTAATCGTTTAGAGGAAGCAATCTTGTTCGAAGGACCAGACACAGTGGCAGCGTTCTTTGTGGAACCGATTCAAAATGCCGGAGGTTGCTTCACCGCCCCCAAGGCGTATTTCAAACGAATTCGCGAGATCTGCACAAAATACGACGTGATCTTGGTAGCCGATGAAACTATCACTGGCTACGGAAGAACAGGTGAATGGTTTGGATCAATCCGCTATGACATTCAGCCGGACATGATGATTACAGCGAAGGCCATAACTTCTGGTGCGCAACCGCTAGGCGCGCTGTTCTTGAAAGAAAAGTTTTTTGAGCCTTTCAAGGATGGCACTTCTACCCTGGCTCACGGCTACACCTTCGGAGGCCACCCGGTTGCCTGTGCGGTAGCTTTGGCAAATCTAGAAATCTTTGAAAAAGAAAACTTGATAGATAGAGCAAGGACCAACTCTCCGATTTTCCGAAAGACCCTGGAAAAGCTCTACGATCTGCCAATCGTTGGTGATGTCCGCGGAGACGGTTACTTCTTCGCCGTGGAGATAGTGAAAGACAAGAAGACCAAGGAAACCCTCAGCAGAGCGGAATCCGAAAAACTACTAAGAGGTTTTTTGAACAACGCATTGCTGGAGGCTGGTATTTACTGTCGCGCCGATGATCGAGGCGACCCTGTGATCCAGTTGGCGCCACCGCTAACCTGCGGACCTAAGGAATTCGACCAGATAGAAGCAATCCTGCGCAAGGTTCTGATTGAAGCCTGGAAGAGACTAAACAGTTAGTTTGACAAACTATCGCTCGCTAAGTTTTTGGCATGACTCACTAACGGAGTCCCTAGAACCGCGAGTGGCTGGCGACCAACGCGAGTTTGATGTCGTTATTTTGGGCGCTGGCTTCACGGGGCTTTGGACCGGAATTTACCTTCTTCGCCAGCAGCCAAAGTTGCGAGTTGCGGTGCTGGAAAAAGAAATCGCAGGCTTTGGTGCCTCTGGCCGAAACGGTGGCTGGTGCTCCGCACTATTTCCATGGTCAAGTGAAAAGTTGGCTAAGGAGTTTGGCGTTGAGGCGGCACAGGCACTTCGGCGAGCGATGATCTCGACCGTAGATGAAGTGGGGCGAATTGCGGGCGAACTAGGGATTGATTGTGACTACCAAAAATCTGGCACCTATAGCCTGATTCGATCTGATGCGCAGCGACAGCGGGCTCTGGCGGAGATAGAACTGGCTCGAAAATTTGAAGTTGACCAGTTGCAACTTCGAGGCAGCGAATCTGCGCCCAGAGCGACCAAAAGCCAAGGGGCAGTATTCGACCCAGCCTGTGCAAGCATTCATCCGGCCAAGTTAGTTCGAGGTTTGGCCAATTCATTTATGGAATTGGGTGGCTACCTGTTTGAGGCAACCGATGTAAAAAACTTCTCAGCCGGCAAAGTAGCCAGCAGTCGTGGAGAGTTTACTGCGGAGTATGTAGTTGATGCGCTGGAAGGTTATCGACCAAGCATTGAAGGACAAAAAAGAAGATCGCTTCCGCTTTACTCCTTGATGATTGTCACTGAACCAATCCCGGCCTCTGTGCTAGATGACTTGGGTTTGTTGCCAGGAGTTACATTCGCGGACTTCAGAAATCTAATTATCTATGGACAAAGAACTAAAGACAATCGGATTGCTTTTGGCGGACGCGGAGCGCCATACCATTTTGGTTCTCGAATCAAAGCTAGTTATGACATCGTTCCTAGAATCCACGAGCACCTCGAGCGCGAACTAAGAGAACTTTTCCCAACGCTTGGTGGCTACCGAATAACTCATCGTTGGGGTGGGGCGCTGGGTGTTACCAGAGACTGGATGGCCTCTGTGAGCTTAGATCCCGTGACCAAGTTGGCGCAGGCGGGCGGATACGTCGGAGATGGAGTTGGGACTTCCCACCTCGCTGGCAAGACTCTCGCTGATCTGATTCTGGGTAGAGACAGTGCCGAATCCAGGCTTTGTTTCGTCAACCATCGCTCTCCCAGCTGGGAAATTGAGCCGCTTCGGTTTTTTGCCGCCCGAGGGGCGATGCTTGCTGCTGGTTGGGCTGATCGGATCGAAGGAGCGACTGGAAGAAGTTCCGTCATTGCCCGGATTATTCGCTGGCTCACTGGAAAGTGATTGCTCTTGCAAAAAAAGTTCGACGTCTTCTGAGCCCAAATTACCAAGTGCGTGGATCTTCCCGTCGGCAAAAGAGAGGGAAAGCTTGCTCTTGGTATTTTCAATCTGCTCCCCCACCAGCACCAAACGAAAGCTCCGATTCTCAGGCCAAGGAAGGTGGCTAAGTTGAGCCCAGGTTTGCGATGGAGCCACAACCGTGAATGGCAGGGATATTTGTGCTCGCTCGCGGAGATCGACTAGCTCTTCCGGATTGATGGGATAACTGACCTCCAGCGATCGGTAACACTGCATTATTCCTGCTTGCAAACACCAGATCTCCTCGATTGACCCATAAAAAAGTTGATTGAGAAAGCGATAAGCGATATTAGTTTCTGCAAGTAGCGAAATATCTCCGGTGATCGCAGCTGAGGGCAAACTATAAGGGCTATTGTGCTGATCAATTACTCCCCAAGCCGGCACAAGTTCCGCGGTTACCGAATTCGATTTACGCAATGAAACTATTTCCGGCACAAAATTAATGGCAGCACTTATAAGAATTAGAAGCAATAGCAGTGGCTCTCCTGAAATCGCCAAGTGAGCGCCGTAGAGCACTAGCGGGAGAACGGCTATAACCATGCCCAATTCTGACTGGGAAAATCAGGTCAATAGTATTTTTTAGCTATCTGTGGATAACTGTCAGCATCCATAAAATTCGCTAATTTAGAGCCATGAAGGAAATCTCTGCTCGTCGCATAGTTCAAACCCCAATTGGGAGAATCTCTATTGCCGCCAGTGAGAGCGGAATTACCAATCTTGATTTTCTTTCAAGCCGCAGTCGGCTCACAGACTTTGCGACCAGTCCCATTGCCCAATCCTTGGCAGATGAGGCGGCCAGACAACTGGAGGAATACTTTGCGGGAAAACGCACTGGATTCGATCTAAAGTTTGATTTGGCTGGCACCAAGTTTCAGCAAATGGTCTGGCAGCAAATTCAAAAGATTCCATTTGGTTCGACAATTAGCTACGGTGAAATAGCCAAAGCAATTCGAAAACCCAAAGCTGCCAGAGCTGTCGGCGGGGCCGTTGGTGCTAACCCAGTCGCAATACTTATAGCCTGCCACCGAGTGATGGGGGCAGCCGGCACTCTCACCGGCTATTCGGGTGGTGCTGGCCTTCCAACCAAAAAGAAACTCCTAGAACTTGAAGGCATAAGTTATCGATGAGTAAGACCAAAACCCTGCCCGATGGCATAACAAGATGCAGTTGGGTGAGTGATGACCAGATCTACATTGACTATCACGACACCGAGTGGGGGCAACCAAACCGCAACCAAAGGGATCTATTCGAAGCCATCTGCCTGGAAGGTTTTCAGGCCGGGTTGAGCTGGTTGACCATACTCAAAAGACGTGAAGGGTTCCGAGCAGCTTTTGATAATTTTGATTCGGCCAAGGTTTCAAAATACGGAAAAAGAGAAATTAATCGACTCATGAAAGACCCTGGCATCATCCGTAATCTTGCCAAAATCAACTCAGCCATCAACAACGCAAAGGTAGTGGAAGATCGTCAGCTAGATCTAGTTGATTTGATGTGGTCCTTTGCCCCGGCCAAGCGAGTTACCCGCAGAACCAACTTCGAATGGGTGGCGACCAGCAAAGAGTCCGAAGAGCTGAGTAAGCACCTAAAGAAGTTGGGATTTTCGTTTGTTGGTCCCACCACTATGTATGCCTTGATGCAGTCTTCGGGTCTGGTGTTTGACCACGCTCCGGGCTGCTTCCAAAAGCCATGAAAAATCCAGGTTGACCATTACATTGTCTATTTGGGAGACCAATGACAGCTGAAGAATTCGGGGCTCTTTTTCGAGCCCACATCGAGGAAGTTAGTCGCTTTCTGGCTAGGCGATTGCCCGCTGACCAGGTAGAAGACATCGCCTCCGACCTATTCGAGATTGCCTGGAATAAAAGAAACAAAATTCCGACGGGCTTTGAGCTGCCATGGCTCTACAAAACCGCAAGATATTTGATAGCCAACTACCGCAGAAAAGAATCGGGTCGTCTGGCTATCTTGGCTACTTGGGCAGAACCTGTCGTAGCACCATCAGCTGAATCAATCGCATTGGCAGACCTAGAACTGTCCCAAGCCTGGTCAAATCTGAATGAGAAGGAACGTGAGGTTCTCTCCCTTTGGGCCCTGGATGGACTTGAACCTAAAGAGGTGGCAATTTCCTTGGGAATTAGCCAAAATGCCGCAAATATTCGGCTTAGCAGGGCTAAGAAAAATTTATTGGCAGAGCTAGAAAAATCTAATAGGCCCACTACATAAACCTGATATGAACGAAGAAAACCTCAAAAATCGAATCAAAGCTGCTGACCCAGCTACTAATGCTCAGCTGATCTCGGAAACAGTGGTTGTTGAAGCCACTCGGAAGGGAAAGAACGCTCCGCTAAATTTCCGAGTTGCTCGCTTTTCTCTAGCCGGGGCAGCTGCTGTGGTATTGGCAGTCGGACTTACCCTGCCCAGCACCCTTGCCCCACAACCTCTTTTCACCCTGGCAGGGGCAGCTCAATCTGGCAATCAGGCGGGGGCCTTGGCAGCGACTTCGGAAATGGCGGATGCAAAAATGATCTGGCCTGGCTGGACGCAATACAACTACATTGCCGATGGACTCAGTGACCAAAGCGGTAGAGGAATGGTCTATGAGATTAGAAAAGTTGGCGATCCTCTAGAAATCCTTCAGAGAGCTGCTACTTACTTTGGCATTAGTGGCACTGCTAAAGAAGATGACTGGTCTACCAAGGAATACCCCAGTTATTCGATTACCGGAGATGATTTTTACCTAAGTATCTATTGGTCGGGGGCAGGCTATTGGAACTTTGGCAGATGGACGAACCAGGTAATCTGCGCTGACTCTAGTGATGCTGCAGATTCTGCGACCAAGGAATGCATTCCGCCACAGCCTGAACCAGGACTCATTCCTTCGAAGCCAGAACTTATTGAACAAACAATTACGACTTTTGCTGCATTTGACATCACTGTCACGGAGCAACAGCTCACGGTCCAACGAGATGACTGGGGTGCCTATGTGACTGTAAGTAATTCCCACAACGGTCAGCCAATACCAATCGATTTTTACATCGCTTGGGATTCCCAGGGGAAGATCTCCTCGGTCTCTGCAGCCAGTTTTGAGGTGGTTGAACGTGGTGAATTTGGTACTGTCTCTGCAGTCGACGCAGTTTCACGAATCAAAGACGGAAGATGGTATGGCGGAGTATCGTCAAAATACTTTGAGCTAAACCGACCAGTTGGAATAGCCAAAGCTACAGATGCCGCGGTCACCCTTCCAGCACCCGAAGAAGGTTCCGCTGATCAACCAGTAGAGCCAGTCGAGCCTGAAATTGTTGATCTAACGGTAAACAAAGCAGAATCTGTATTGGTCTCAGTTTTTGATAGTGCTGGAAACATGTGGCTAGTTCCTGGTTACTTGCTTTTCAACGATCAAGGTTGGTTCGACAGCATTGTCTCGCTAGAAGAAGGCGTTATCCAACTGCCAGAACCATACGATGTGATGCCAATGGAGGAAGAGCCGGCGAACTAGTTTGCAGGGGTGAACAGCTTAACTGTTTGCCCCGCAATACTCGCTCTCAAGCCTGCCAGCTCAGCAACCTCGACAACCTGGCCAATATTCTCAAGTCCATTTTCGAGGGCAGACCTGGTAAACAATCCTTTGGCTCTTTTGTTGAAGTGGTTTAGCGCTACTCCCTCAGGCGAGACAACTTCAACCGTGAAGTGTGTGCGAACTTCAGGAACAGGATTGATTTCCTGATACTCCTTTGACCGCAAGTCAATAATTTCGCCAATCATTCTTGGCCAAACCGCTTGATGGGCATCAGTCCAAACGGACCTGAGGTTTACTCCTGGAAGTCTTGACTTTGCACTAAATCGGTAGTTTGGAATCTGCTCCATCGCTGGTAGTAATCCAAATAGTGCTGACTGAATAAATAACTGTTGATTGGCACGTGCTAGTGCAGCTCTAGAGAGCGAAGGGTAATCCAATGCCTCATAGAGAACGCCGCTATAGCGCTCGAGCGCGGGCATGGTTGGCGAATGCATCAAATCTAAGTTCAGACTCAAATCTTTCATGCTTCTTTTGCCAAGATCAAGGGCCTTGCTGGCAGCACCTTGGGCGCTTCTGGCCCAAACCTTTCCCTCGCGGTCCATCAGCCTGATCGTGCCCAACCCACCCGGCGGTCTGGTGGACACCTCGGCCCGGCTGGTCGGCGACAGCC
>CAZTLT010000057.1:0-6822 GCA_964614615.1 uncultured Aquiluna sp.
AGGGAAGCGGCGTGGAGAAAAACCAAGTGCCTGCTAATTGGTTCGTAGATGTCCTCAGGCTGGGGGTTGCCAAGGCCTACGGCAGTGAGATTGATGGCGATCCACTGGCCTGGCAAGAAGATGCACTGTGTGCTCAAACTGACCCCGAAGCTTTTTTTCCTGAAAAGGGTGGCTCAACTCGAGATGCAAAAAGAATTTGTGCGCAGTGCACTGTTCGCGCCGAGTGCTTGGAGTATGCATTAAAGAACGACGAGCGTTTTGGAATCTGGGGTGGCCTGTCCGAGCGTGAGCGTCGTCGTCTGCGCCGCCGCGCATAATCAATCGTGACCGTCTCGGTAGCGGCAGTAGTCGTAGCCAATTCAGCCGACGTTTACCTTTCCGAAACCCTTAGTCAACTTTCGAAACAGCTCTACACCATAGAGCAGGTGGTGGTTGTAGATACAGCTTCCAGTATTGAAACTGCGCAAGTCGTTTCTAGGTTTGGTTTTTCTCTTGTTCAGCCAGGTGACCTGCGACTGGGTGCAGCAATCCAAGCCGGCATTGCAGCCCTTCAATCAAAGCCGCAGTGGCTATGGATTTTGCACGATGATTCCGCGCCAGAACCAAACGCACTTACACAACTTGCCAAAACGGCAGAAGTCTCAGAGTCAGTAGCAATTGTTGGGCCAAAGCTCTTGCGTTGGGATTTGCCTATTGAGATCCAACAACTAGGGCTCACCGTCACATCAACCGGAAAACCATTTCTGCTGGTCGAAAGCGAATTTGACCAGGGGCAGTTTGATGTTCGTAGTGACACTCTTGCTGTTTCAACAGCGGGCATGCTGGTTGGTTTTGATTTGTATCAAAAGCTGGGGGGATTTGATGATCGCTCGCCAGCGTTAGCGCAAGACATTGAGTTTTCACTTAAAGCCAGAGCGGCTGGTTATCGAGTGGTAGTTGAACCTTCCGCCAAGGTATTGCACGCGGGTTTGGCGATGGCTGGAAGGCGCAGTCGGCGTTGGCTTGGTGGTGGCTACCGAACAGCAATCTCAAAAGCGCATCTGCACATTTTTGGTTTGCTAGCGCCGCGCGGTCTTCTACCGCTTGTCTATCTTTTGTTGCCAGTTCTTTCAGTGATCTCTATTCCCTATGCGTTATTGATCAAGCGACCTAGCAAGATTGCAGGTGCCTTTTCGGCTTGGCTCTGGGGCTGGGGAACCATTTCTGCGCGCTTTAGCGCTCGCCGCCGACTCAATCAGCTTGGCTCACTAGCAGCAGCTAGAAGTCTGTATGCATCACCTAAGCAGATAAAACAAAAACAAGCTAAGCGAATGGAATTTCCGCCCGAACCAGCCAAGGATGATAGAAGAGGGTTTTTTTCTTCTGGTGCGTTTTACCTAGCAGCCCTGCTGCCACTGGTTAGTTTTAGTGGCTTTCCGTTAGCTGCGCTCTCTGCAACTGGCTCGCCTATCGGAAGAAGCTTTGAGAGCATTTGGCAGGCAACTGGGGTAGATGCAGTGCAGTTCCTAGATGGCGTTGCTTACCCATCAGATCCATTTAATTGGTTCTATGCGCTGCTAGCTGTCCTACCGGCTGCGCCTTCGCTAACCCTGAACTGGTTTGTTTTCCTTGCAAGCTCGCTGGCTTTCTTGACTAGCTGGCTTTTGATTGGGCAGCTCACCCAGCGATCATGGCTGAGAAATTTATCAGCACTTGCTTATTCACTCAGTCCCGCTTTGCTTAGCTTGCAAGCTAATGCGGCGGCGGTGGAGCTCACGGTGTTAATTTTTACTCCGCTCAGTATTTATTTCATTCTGAAGACTAAGAGTGCATTTAATTCGGCTCGGGCAGTGCGCTGGTCTGCTCTAGCGGGACTTAGTTTGGCAACAGTAGCGATTGCAAATCCGATTGTTTTTGCTCTAATTGGACTTTTTACTATTTATCTTGTAAGCAGAAACCTCAGCCGTGCGCTGTGGCTCTTTTTCTCTCTACTGCCATCGGCTGCGTTGCTAGCTCCCTGGTTTATCGCCTCCAGCGATTTAGGGGTTGGCATTTTTGCCCTAACCAGCTCAAGCCGCATATTGCTACCTGACTATCTGATTTGGCATGTTGCAGTTTTGGGACTGGTCGCAGCAATCACCTTCATGGCAGGAAGCGTTTCGCTTGCTCTGCTGACAACGATTGCCTGCGCGCTAATAATTGGTTCCGATCGACTGCTCGGATTTAGTTTTGCTGAGGTATCGGGATTACTGTCTTTGGCAATTGTCATACTGTTAGCGCATATCCTGGAGCGAGTTGGAAGTCGTCAACCCAGGATCGCTATTGCAACACTCTTGGCTGCAGGAACGGCCGCAAGCGCCGTTCTTTTTGGGATTATGGCTAACAGACCTCTCCAAGTTGAGGATTTATCAGCACCAGCGCTGGTCGTCGCTCAGGCTGACGCCGAGGACTCAACCCGAACCCTGGTGCTGAGTTTTGATGAGGCGGTTGAGGTTGACTTGGTTTGGGGCGATGGCAGAAGTGCCGATGAGCGGTCAGTTCTTTACTCCAAATTCGGGGCAGAGTCCACGATCAAACAGCCGCTGGCGGATCTAACCGCTCAGCTAGTTGCAGCAAATCCGGCAGCCGTCCCAGACTTACTTGCTGAACTTGGAATTGATTTTGTTTTGGTCGCTGGCAATAATCCGCAAGCTCTGGCAACCAAGGCGGCCGTGACTGGCATGGAGTATTTTCAAATTGCTGGTGATAGTTCTTTTGGTTCCCTCTTCAGCGTGACCAGTTCCCGCAACGAGCCTATAGAAGAGATTCCAGCCGCATATCGCGACTGGCAACTTCTGACATTGGCATTGTTTGGACTTCTTTCGATTCCCACCCCTGCGGCCATTCGGGGATATAGAAGAAAGGCAGTGAAATGAATCCACTCGCCAGACTTCTGAGTGCGCTGGTCGGCATAGCACTGCTTGTCACCTCTTACCTGATTTCCAGTACTGTTTCTGAGGCGACCGTGCCGAGCAGTGAATTCAGCATTGATGTTGATCCTTTGCCGCTAAATATTGTTTGTCCTGGCTCTTTTGTGGAAGTAGCCGGTAGAAGCGGAACCGAAATAGGAAAAATTGAGCGGGTAGGTAGCGCCTCTGTAAAAGTTCGGTCCAGCGCCGAGACTGATTACCCAACTGCCGCCGAGAGCTTTATCAGTCTCAATGCCACTGGTGAAGATCAGTCAACTGAACTACTGAGTGCTATTGAGTATCAGGTGGTAGACGAGTCCAGAGCTAAAGGGCTCCTAGCTGGCTACTGCGAGCAACCAAAGACCAACGGGTGGTTTGTTTCTGGTGAAGGTGGTGCTGGCAAGGAAACTGTTCTGATTGCAACCAATCCAAACAACGTTGACACTCAACTGCTGGTCGAGATTCACTTTGCCGGCAAAGTCATCACCGAGCGCTTTGTAATAGGACCGCTTCGCGAAGAATTAATCAGCTTGGCAGCTTTGGTTGGCGTTGAACCTAGCTATGCGGTTTACTTCGAGTCTGGTGGTGCGGGACTGGTAGTCGCGATTCAGCATCGCTACAGCGATGGCCTTAATTCATTGGGCGTATCACTTGATACCGCTGTAAGAGAGGCATCCAAGAATTTATGGCTTGGGCCACTCAGAATTTTGGCTGAAGGGTATGAGCGACCACGGCTCAGAATTTTTGCCCCTTTGAGCGCTGCAGCCGTAAGCATCACTTATCACTCAGCCTCGACGAACACCCTGACCCAGGAATTTAGTCTTGCCTCGGGAGAGTTACTTGAGCTCGAGCCTGAGCTTGCGACTAATGACTACGCCGTCGAAATTGAAAGTAGCGAGCCGGTCATAGCTAGTGTTCTAAATCCTTCGCTGACTCCGCTGGATTACCAATGGATTTCTTCACTGGAGCGGTTTACAAGTTTGTATTTGCCAATCCCGACTGTTGACACTGAAATAGCTCTGATCAACCCTGGCAGCACTTCACTCGATATCAATCTCGGCGTCCGTTCAGCAGCTGGAGTGGAGTCAACAATTGTTCGGGTGGCACCCAATGGGATTCAAATGTTGCCAGTTACTGGCACTCGTCTGTCGTTGCAGGCGGACGGGGAGTTTATGGCCGCACTCCAGCTAAGAAACGCCAGCGGATACGCGGTTATCAATCCGAGTGAAAATGCCAACCCTGGCCAGTCACTCAGCGTGTTTGTTCGTTAGTTGTTGTGGATCAGTTCCCACGGATCGCGGTCTATTAGCTGCGCCGAAGCGGTTATCACGGTTTGTTCAATTTGATCTCTGAGATCAGCCCCTCGAAAAGAGGATCGTTCAATTGGAATTCGGTATAAAACGATTGTCATGCTCGCTTTTCTTATGCTGAAGCGGGTGAGTGGCTCACCGCGTTCAAGCTCTGGAACTTCCTCAATTCTCCATTTCAGATCGCTCAATTCAGGAAACTCAGACCGTAGGTATTCACAGGTTTGCTCAACCACCAATTGAAAAAGTTCGGTTCGTGTCCCGGGCGAGAAGAGTTTGGAGGGTAGCGGCCTGCGCATGCCCCGACCGTGACGATCTCTACTTACCGCTGCCATGAGGGCATTGTATTCTTGGGTGTCTAGTGCTGTTAGGAAGCCTTTGGTCGATTTCGATAAGTTCGTAAAAACCTATGACGTTCGTGGTCTGGTCGGCTCAGAGCTCACGGAAGATGTGGTTAGAAGCTTCGGAGCTGCCTTTGCTGATGAGCTGGAACTCGCTGGCAAGGAACTCGTTATTGGGCATGATATGCGCGACTCCTCGCCGGTATTCGCAACAGCATTTGCTGCCGGTGCTAATCAGCGCGGCGCGAATGCCGTGATGATTGGGTTGTGTTCGACAGACATGAGTTACTTTGCATCGGGCCGGCTAAACCTACCCGCTGCAATGTTTACCGCTTCTCACAACCCCGCTTCTTACAACGGAATCAAGTTTTCTCGCGCTGGCGCCAGGGGGATCAGTTTGAACACCGGACTTTCCCAAATTCGTGACCGGGCAAAATCTTTTTATGAGTCAGGGATTCCTGCAGCTCATCAACTCGGCACCCTGCGAGAACTCAATGTCCTCGCAGACTATTCAAATTACCTAAAACAGCTGGTTGATCTCAGCAAGATTAGAAGACTCAAGATAGTCGTAGACGCTGCCAATGGAATGGGCGGACTCACTGTTCCTGCGGTGCTGGGCGGGAATCCAAACATTGAAATTGTTGAGCTTTATTTTGAACTGGACGGAACGTTTCCAAACCATGAAGCAAATCCGCTGGAGCCAAAGAATTTAGTGGATTTGCAAAAAAAGGTTCTTGAAGTGGGGGCTGACATAGGCCTGGCGTTTGATGGTGATGCGGACCGCTGCTTTGTGGTCGACGAACAAGGCGCTGCGGTTAGCCCATCATCTGTCGCAGCCATTGTTTCAAAGCGAGAGATTGAGAGAGTGCGCGCACTCGGCGAGAGGGACGTGGTGGTACTTCATAATCTTTTGACATCTAAATTTGTAAGCGAAGAAATTGAGCGAAATGGTGCAAGGGCGGTTAAGACCAAGGTCGGTCACTCGCTCATCAAGGACAAAATGGCAGAGACTGGAGCGGTTTTTGGTGGCGAGCACTCGGCACATTATTACTTCCGGGATTTCTGGGGTGCCGACAATGGCATGTTGGCTGCCATGCACGTGATTAGTGAGCTCGGAATGGGTCAATTACCAATGTCACAGTTGGCTTCACAAACCACTCCATACTTTGCATCTGGCGAAATTAATTCCACCGTGGAAGACCGCTTGGCCGCGCTAGAGCGAGTTCGAAAGACTCTTTTAGCCGATCAGGAGGAGGAATTTGATGGCACAACCTTCTCCGGAAGCACTACCCGGGGGTGGTGGTGGGCCAATATCAGACCTTCAAATACCGAACCCCTGCTAAGGCTGAATGTGGAGTCCAATGATTTAGGGCTGATGAGGGAAATTACGGACAAGGCCGTTGCAGCAATCCGAAACAGCTAAATTTGAGTCAGGACAGTTAGCGCCTAAGGGAGGTGTCGTGTCAAACAGGATTCTTGTTGTTGATGACGATGACGCTCTACGTGAAATGGTGGGACTTGTTTTATCGGCCAGTGGCTACTCGCCTGTATTTGCCAGTGATGGCCTTTCAGCCGTTGAAGTATTCCGGGAGCAATCTCCGGATCTAGTTTTACTCGACATTATGCTTCCTGGCCAAAGCGGTATTGAGGTTTGTAAATCAATCAGAGCCTTTTCTGGTGTTCCGATTGTGATGCTCACTGCCAAGGGCGATACCGATGATGTTGTCGCAGGTCTAGAAGCTGGAGCTGATGACTATGTTGTCAAACCACACAACGGGGCAGAACTAGTAGCACGAATTCGAGCAAGGTTGCGACCTATTTCCGACGAGACGGGAACCGTCCAGATTGGACCGCTTTCACTTGATCCAAAAACTTTCGAGGTAAAGCGCGGATCTCAACTTCTTTCTCTCACACCTTTGGAATTCAAACTTCTTCACACCCTGGCAGTCAAACCGCAGCAAGTCTTCAGTCGCGAGATGCTGCTTGAACAAGTTTGGGGATACCAGTACAAGGCAGATACCAGATTGGTAAACGTGCACGTACAGCGACTTCGTTCCAAGATTGAAGAAGATCCGGAAAATCCAAAGATTGTTATGACCGTTCGTGGTCACGGATATCGAGCTGGCTCTGACACTCAGTGATTTCTCTATTTCGTAGGTCGCTAACTGCTCGTGCAGTTTTGACAACCGTATTTTTGGGCGGTATTTCGGTTGCCATTATCGGTAGCTTTCTTTCGTTCTCGCTTGC
>CAZTLT010000058.1:0-6807 GCA_964614615.1 uncultured Aquiluna sp.
TAGCGCTGAAACCACGCTTAGATGCTAGTTTGCTTGCTGTGTTGATACTGGCTGCAACTCCCATTGGTAACCTCTCGGATGCCTCAACGAGACTGGTTCAGGCTATCCAGAGCAGTAATTTCATTGCTTGTGAGGACACCAGGAGTTTCAAGCTGTTGGCATCAGCACTCGATGTGAGATTCCACGCAAAGCTCTTTAGCCTGCACGATCACAATGAGCACTCGCGCCTACAAGAATTGGTCGCTATAGCAAAGAACCAAGACCTGTTAGTCGTGAGTGATGCCGGCATGCCAACTATTTCTGACCCTGGCTTTAACTTGGTAAGGGCATGCATTGAAGCTGAAGTTGACGTCACAATCATTCCTGGTCCCTCCAGTGTCCTCTCGGCGCTCGCTGTTTCGGGTTTGCCAACCGATCGATTTGTTTTCGAAGGTTTTCTTTCTAGAAAAGCAGGCGAGCGCAGAGCCACATTTGAACGGCTGGCGAACGAAGATAGAACCATGGTCTTTTTCGAAGCTCCCCATCGAATTTTGGAAAGCCTGCAGGACGCTGCGGAAGTTTTTGGCCAAGACCACCAAGCGGTGGTGGTGCGAGAGTTGACGAAGAAGTTTGAACAGGTAACTCGAGGAACTTTGGCAGAGCTTATTGAATGGGCAAAAAGCGAGCCAAAGGGTGAAATGGTTCTGCTTCTGGCAGGAGTGCAAGAGGGACCCGCGGATTATGAAGAGCTCGCTAAACAGGCGCTGAGCCTGGCTGAGCGCGGGATGGGTTTGAAGAAGGCAGTCGCCGAGATTGCTCAGAGTTCTAAGGCGTCAAAGAGCGTAATTTACGAGCATGCGCTGCGACTGAAACCCTAGGATATCGAAGTGACCAAGTCCTTCTACGTAACTACCCCCATCTTCTATGTCAACGATGCGCCTCACATCGGCCACGCATACACAGAGGTTGCAGCGGACGTTATCACCCGTTGGCATAGGCAGTCAGGTCAGGACTCATTTCTGCTCACTGGTACCGATGAGCACGGTGAAAAGGTGTTGCGAACAGCGCTTGGAAATAACGCCGATCCAAAGAGCTGGACGGATCGTCTGGTGGAGCAGTCTTGGCTTCCGTTGCTAAAGACCATCGACATAAGTAACCAAGACTTCATCAGGACCACGGAGACGCGCCACAAAGTTGCCGTCCAGAAATTTCTAAAAAAGCTCTATGACACTGGCTTTATTTACCAAGGTTCGTTTAAGGGAAACTACTGCGTTGGCTGTGAAGAGTACAAAAACGATTCCGACCTTGTTCCTGGGGCAGGAGATTTTCAAGGGCAACAGGTTTGCGCTATTCATTCCAAGCCAGTTGAACAATTGAATGAGACTAATTACTTTTTTAAGCTTTCGGAATTTCAAGACAGACTTCTCAAGCATTACGAGGATTTTCCAAACTTTGTTCAGCCCGAGTCCGCAAAAAACGAGGTCGTTTCCTTTGTTCGCTCGGGATTGAGCGACTTGTCTATTTCCCGATCGAAGGAACGTTTTGACTGGGGGATAGACATTCCATGGGACGATTCGCACGTCACGTATGTTTGGTTTGATGCGCTGTTGAATTACATTACGGCGATTGGCTATGGCGAAGACGAGCAGAAATTGAACTCGCTGTGGCCTGCAGACGTTCAAGTGGTTGGTAAGGACATCTTGCGTTTTCATGCCGTGATTTGGCCAGCCATGTTGATGGCAGCTGGACTGCAGCCACCCAAGCAAGTCTTCGGCCACGGTTGGTTGTTGGTTGGTGGAGAGAAAATGTCAAAGTCTAAATTGACAGGTATATCGCCAAACGAAATAACGGATTCTTTTGGATCAGATGCTTTCCGCTACTACTTTATGAAGGCAATTGGATTTGGTTCGGATGGGTCTTTTTCATGGGAGGACTTATCGGCGCGCTATCAAGCTGAGCTGGCTAACGGCTTTGGAAATTTGGCATCGAGAACCATTGCCATGATTCATCGCTACTTTGACTCCGTGCTTCCCGCCCCCGGTCAATACGAGCCTGCTGACTTAGCGGTTCAACAAGTCGCCAAGAGGGCAGCTTCCGAAGCGGATATGGCAATGCAAAAACTCATGATTCATGAGGCGATTGCGAAGATTTGGACACTGGTTGATGAGCTGAATAACTACATAACTGTGCAAGAACCATGGGCGCTTGCTAAAGACGATGCGAACCGAGAGAGATTGGCAACTGTCCTCTACACATCAGCGGAGGGTTTAAGAGTACTCAGCGTTCTGCTCGCGCCGATTATGCCTAAAGCAACCGAGAAGCTTTTTGTCGCCTTGGCTAGTTCTCTAGGCAAGATCTCCGATCAAACGATTCAGCAAAGTGCAAACTGGGGCCAGCTAAAACCAGGTGAGAAGGTTGCCGAACTGGACGCACTCTTCCCACGTCTTGACGAATCAAAATGAGCGAATTTCTAAGAACTCGAGTTAGCTATGACGGAAACGAGACTCGCCCTCAGCACTATCCAGATTTGCCTGAAAAATTAGAGGTTGGCACCTATGACAACCACACTCACCTAGAGATTGCAGATGGCGACACCCCGCTAACAGTTTCTCAACACCTGAGCCTGATGCAGCAGGTTGGAATGCTTGGCGCAGTCCAAGTTGGTGTCACTCTTGAAAGCTCTATGTGGTCTGCCCAGGTTGCCAGTGAAAACCCCATGCTCTTGGCAGCAGTTGCGTTGCATCCAAATGAGGCCCCTTTGTATGAAAATAAGCAGGCGCTGGATGCAGCCATAGCGGAAATTGCCGAATTGGCGACCCAGCCCAGGGTAAGAGCGATTGGTGAAACGGGACTGGATTATTTCCGCACTACCAGTGACCACCATCTTCTTTTACAACAGGACTCATTCGAGCAACACATTGAGATTGCCAAAAATAACGACTTGGCGCTCCAAATTCATGATCGAGAAGCTCACCAGTCAGTCGTAGACACGCTCAAGCGAGTTGGTCAACCAGAGAAGGTGGTTCTTCACTGTTTTTCAGGTGACGTTGAATTAGTTGAGATTGCCAAGAGAAACGGCTGGTTCATTTCTTTTGCGGGAAACATAACATTCAAGAAAAACCAATATTTGCGCGACGCACTCTTGGCGGCAGATATACGCCAGGTACTGATTGAAACAGACGCACCTTTTCTAACACCCGAGCCAATGCGCGGTAGACCTAATGCCCCCTATTTAGTTCCTCACACCCTTCGATTCATGGCTCACCTCTTAGAAGTTGACGTCAATCGGTTAGCTGAGCAGATAACTCGCAATACTGAAAATGCCTATGGGCTTTGGTCGGAAGGTCTTTAGTTGCTTGGCGCAGCCGAAATTCGACAACTGGCTCAAAGTCTCGAGCTAAGGCCAACCAAGAAACTCGGTCAAAACTTTGTTATTGACCCCAACACAATCAAAAAAATCGTCTCGCAGGCCAATCTAAGATCCGATGACTTGGTGGTCGAAATTGGACCGGGCTTAGGTTCACTTACTATTGGTCTTTTTGAGGTAGTTGACCAAGTGGTGGCGGTTGAAGTGGATGAGCGACTTGCGCAGTTACTTCCTTCGACTGTTGAAAAATACGCACCAGGCAAAAGATTAACCGTTGTTCAAGCTGACGCCCTGCGGGTGACTGAGCTACCTGCCAAGCCGACGGCGCTGGTGGCAAACCTGCCATACAACATTTCGGTTCCCGTCCTACTGCACTTTCTTCAGTACTTTCCATCAATCGAGAAAGTTTTGGTGATGGTTCAAGCAGAGGTCGCTGAGCGCCTGGCTGCTAAACCTGGAGGTAAGGAATATGGATCCCCGAGTGCAAAATTGGCTTGGTACGGCAACGCAAAACTGGCTGGCTTAGTTGGCAGAAATGTTTTCTGGCCCGCACCGCAAGTCGACTCCGCTTTGGTTTATTTCGAAAGAAAGAGATCGGAAACTAATCCAGCTGTCTTCAGTGTGATTGATGCGGCTTTTGGACAGAGGCGAAAGACTCTCCGACAGGCACTGGCCAACTGGGCCGGAAACCCACAAAAGGCTGAGGAAATTCTCCGGAAAGCAGGGATTGATCCCTCCACTAGGGGTGAGCAATTGGCTATCGAAGACTTTGTCAGGGTAGCCTCGAGCAGGTGATTTACGCATCGGCCCCAGGAAAGTTGAATCTTTTCTTTGAAGTTGGCCCGCTTCGCTCAGATGGCTATCACTCGGTCATCAGCGTCTATCAGGCACTTGCGATCCGACAGCGGGTAGGCGTCGAACCATGCTCAAAGTGGGAAGTTATCACTCGAGGAGACTTACCACAGCAGCAACTTGATCTTGTTCCTAGGGATGAAAAGAATTTGTGCGTGGTCGCTGCGAAAGCTCTCGCTGATTACGCAGGAATTTCTAATCCACAACCGATGCGTTTTCACACTCACAAGCAGGTTCCGGTCGCGGCTGGTTTGGCAGGGGGGAGTGCTGATGCCGCCGCTTCGCTCATTGCACTTAACGAAGCGTGGTGCCTTGGCTTAACCAACGATCAGCTCCAGGACGTTGCAAGTAAGGTTGGATCTGACGTCCCCTTCTCGCTACTTGGCGGCACAGCATTGGGGCTTGATACTGGAATCAATCTAAAGCCACTAAATAACCTAAACGAACTGCACATTGTGCTGCTGATTAGTCCGATTGGGCTAAGCACAAAAGAAGTATTCGGCAAGTTTGATCAGATGTATCCTCAGGGAGATATCACGGTTGATCCTGCTGATGCGGCGAATGCTGTTTTGGCAGGTAAAAGAATTGGTAAAAATTCGCTGTTAGAGCCCGCTCTAGCCCTCAGACCAGAACTTGCCGATTATCAGTCGCTGCTTACGGAAACGAAAGGCTATCTTTCGGGCTCTGGGCCGACAATCTATTTTGCGACAGAGGATGCCAGTCAGGCAGCCGCTTGGTCATCACAACTGACAAGTCTTGGCCACTTGGTAATTCAGACCACTACCTCTAGTCGCGGAGCGAATTTAGAGTAATGGCACACCTACTCGGCGCCGAATCTGTTTCACACAGCTTTCCCACTAAAACCGTTTTTAATTCCGTGACGGTAGGAATAAATGAGGGTGACCGAATCGGTGTAGTGGGAAGAAACGGCGATGGTAAGTCAACACTTCTGAAGATATTGACTAAACAGTTACAGCCAGATCAGGGTCGCGTTACCTGGCGAGGTGGTCTTGCTGTTGGGTTTTTGAAGCAGCAGGATAACTTTCCACCGAATTCGAGCATTGCCGAGCTTATTGTTGGCGATCGACCCGAGCACGAATGGGCGTCTGATCCAAAAATCCGAGATGTGCTTGCTGGCTTGGTTTCAGATCTGGATTGGCACCAGAAGGTCGCTACTTTATCCGGTGGCCAGCTCCGAAGAGTCGCTCTCGCTCAACTGCTGGTTGGCGAGCATGACGTAATCATGTTGGATGAGCCAACCAACCATCTCGATATTGACGGAGTGAACTGGCTGGCTCAACACCTCAGGAGTCGCTGGTCCAAGTCGGCCGGCGGATTGCTGGTTATCACTCACGATCGTTGGTTTCTGGATGCAATTTCCAATTACACCTGGGAAGTGGTGGGCGGAAAGATTGAGCCCTTTGTTGGTGGATACGCCGCCTACATTCAACAGCGGGCCGAGAGAGCAAGACAACAGGCTGCAATTGAAGCCAGAAGACAAAATTTGCTTCGAAAAGAACTTGCCTGGCTAGGTCGAGGAGCACCAGCTAGAACAACTAAGCCAAAATTCAGAATGGATGCGGCGCTTGAGCTAATCGGCAATGAGCCACCACCTAGAGATCCCATTGAGTTAGCCAAACTAGCCACCACTCGACTTGGTAAAGATGTTGTGGACTTAGAAGATGTCAACTATCAAGTAGATGGCAAAACAATCCTTAGGAACGTAACTCTGCGACTAGGTCCAGGGGAGCGGATTGGTTTGCTTGGTAGAAACGGCATTGGAAAGACAACTCTATTGAAGATCCTAACCGGCGAGCTTTTGCCCAGCAGTGGCAGAGTCAAGATAGGCAAGACCGTCAAGTTTGCCAAGCTCTCGCAAGATGTTCGAGAGCTTGAACCATTTGGTGACGAGCGAATCTACACAATGATTCGACGAGAAAAAACCACCTTTATGGTGGGGAAAAAGGAAATTCCGACCAGTCAATTGGTTGAGCAATTGGGTTTTGAGTCAGCTGAATTACAAACACCAATTGCCGATCTGTCGGGAGGACAAAGAAGGCGATTTCAATTACTAAGACTGCTCTTCACTGAACCTAACGTGCTGATACTGGATGAGCCAACCAATGATTTGGATACTGACATGTTGGCAGCTCTGGAGGATCTATTGGATAGCTGGCCAGGCACCCTAATTGTTGTTTCACACGACAGATATTTGATGGAGAGAACAACAGATAATCAATATGCAATTCTTCCGAATGGCACCTTCCGCCATCTGCCGGGTGGTGTTGATCAGTATTTGAGCATCAAGGTTGTGAACCCGGATGTCAAACCCAAACAGATTCCAAATTCTGAAATGTCAGGTGCTGAGAGAAGAGCACTCGAAAAAGAATCTGCACGGTTAGAGCGGCAGCTGACAAAACTTCAACAAGAGCTTCAGCAGCTTCACTCAGACCTTGCCCAAGCCGATCAGAGTGACTATCAATCCTTGACTGAGCTGGCAGCGCGTGAGCAGCAGACCAGGTCGGAAATTGCTAAGACCGAAGAAAGCTGGCTAGAAGTAGCCCAGAAACTCCAGTCCTAGCAATCTTCTGGCAGACTTATCGCGAGGT